>NZ_LJQT01000252.1:19440-49973 GCF_001400515.1 Pseudomonas meliae
CCCACGCCGGAGCGTGGGAGCGATCTAGCACGTCAGATCAAGCCGGAACAGCCTTGGCTTTCACTTCACGATCCCATACACGGTGCTGAGCAATCGCGTTGAAGAACGCTTTGAACGATTTGCTATCGGATACCTCCAGCAGGCCCGCATCTTCTTCCAGGCGTAGCAGGCTCAACAGCTCTTTGGCCTCCCCGGCAAAGGAGATGGCCTTGAGGTGCTTGTAGGCTTCCAGGATGAAGTGCAGTGCCACGCCGTCGCCTTTCAGTGCTTCGATCGAAGCCTTGCCACCCGGCACGAAGACTGCGTCGAACGCTACCGAAGGCAGGCCTTCAGCCGATGCGTCCACTGGCAGGCTCTTGCCGTCAGCGGTCTTGACCGGTGCGGAGGTCGGGCCCAATACCTTGGCGTGTGCGCCTTCGGCAGTCAGTGCAGCTTTCATGGCTTCGACCGCTTTGCCGTCCACGCCGTCTGCCACAAGAATGGCAACCTTGCGTGAAACGATATCGCCAGAAAGCAGGTTGACCTGGCTCAGCGCCGGCGACTCTTTTACCGAAGTCTGACGCACTGGCACGGTCCCGGCAGTCGGTGCTGGCAAGCCCAGATTGGCGGCTACGCGGCTGGCCAGTTCCAGGTCGATATTGGCCAGAATCTCGTTGACCTGACGGGCACGAATGTACTCGCGCTCGACCTTGCCCAACTCGAAGCTGTAGGCCGCGATGATGTGCTCTTTCTCGTGATGGCTCATGCTCTGGAAGAACAATGTAGCCTGCGAGAAGTGGTCGCCAAACGATTCGCTGCGCTCACGAACCTTGTGCGCTTCAACGCGCTCAGGGTAGGTCTCGAAGCCGCCATCTACAGGGCCGGCAGGGGTTTCTTTCGGCCAGCCGCCATCGATCGAGTTCGGCTCGTAGGAAGCGCGGCCCTTGTCGATAGTTGTGCGGTGCTGTGCGTCACGCTGACCGTTGTGGTTCGGCGCAATCGGACGGTTGATCGGGATTTCATGGAAGTTCGGCCCACCCAGACGGCTGATCTGCGTGTCGGTGTAGGAGAACAGGCGACCTTGCAGCAGCGGGTCATTGGAGAAGTCGATACCTGGCACGATGTGGCCCGGGCAGAAGGCAACCTGCTCGGTCTCGGCGAAATAGTTGTCCGGGTTACGGTTCAAGACCATCTTGCCCAGCGGAGTGACCGGTACCAGTTCTTCGGGAATGATCTTGGTCGGATCGAGCAGGTCGAAGTCGAACTTGTGCTCGTCTTCCTCGGTAACGATCTGCACGCCCAGTTCCCATTCCGGGTAGTCGCCCATCTCGATGGATTCCCACAGGTCGCGGCGGTGGAAATCGGTATCCTTGCCAGCGAGCTTCTGCGCTTCGTCCCAGACCAGCGAGCACACGCCGAACTTGGGCTTCCAGTGAAACTTCACGAAGCTCGACTTACCTTCGGTGTTGATAAAGCGGAAGGTGTGGATACCAAAGCCCTGCATGGTGCGCAGGCTTTTCGGAATGGCACGGTCGGACATGGTCCACAGCACCATGTGTGCAGATTCCGGCACCAGCGAAACGAAGTCCCAGAAGGTGTCGTGAGCCGAGCCCCCGGTCGGGATTTCGTTATGCGGCTCTGGTTTTACCGCGTGCACGAAGTCAGGAAACTTGATGGCGTCCTGAATGAAAAAGATCGGCATGTTGTTGCCGACCAGATCGAAGTTGCCTTCTTCGGTGTAGAGCTTGACCGCAAAGCCACGCACGTCGCGCACGGTATCGCCCGAGCCGCGCGGGCCCTGAACGGTAGAGAAGCGCACGAACACCGGGGTCTTCTTGCCCGGATCACGCAGGAAGCCCGCTTTACTCAGCGCGCCATGGTCTTCATAAGTCTGGAAATAACCATGTGCCGCGGTGCCGCGGGCGTGAACGATACGCTCCGGGATGCGCTCATGGTCAAAGTGCGTGATCTTTTCACGCATGATGAAGTCTTCGAGCAGCGATGGGCCGCGGCTGCCGACTTTCAGTGTGTTCTGGTTATCGAAAATCTTGACACCGTGATTGGTGCGCAGGGCTTGCTGGGTCGCGTCCGAGCGAAACTGCTCAAGGCTTTCCAGCTTGTCGTTGGTGTTACCACGGTCCAGGGTTTCGGTACCTGCCATTTCGCTCTTGGGCGTTGCGGTTACAGGTGGTGCGTTCTTGCTAGCCATCAGAGACTCCTTATCTCGCCCCAATCATTGAGTTGGGTTCGCTGAATACGACTTCCCTGGCGTAAGCGGGAAATCACGGTATCCAAGAAGTGACCGAGGCCTAAAACAGCCGTTCCCTTTATTTGTCGCACATCTTTACCAACGGTCGCGTTATGCCCGTTGCGCAGGGCAGCCTGCAAATAAATGCTAAGCACAGCGGGCCGGACAGGCTAAAATGCGCGCCCGGCTTTACCCGGCCGAGGTAACGAAGCAGGTGGCGTCCTGCCACTGCGCTGATTTTTTAACGCGCCCCACAAGGTTCGCTCCGTGATCGAGTTTCATAACGTCCACAAAACCTATCGGGTGGCAGGCAAGGAAATACCGGCCCTGCACCCTACCAGCCTGCGCGTCGACGGCGGCCAGGTGTTCGGCATCATCGGCCATTCCGGCGCTGGCAAAAGTACCTTGCTGCGCCTGATCAACCGTCTGGAGACCCCGAGCGGTGGACAGATCGTGGTTGACGGTGAAGACGTCACGGCGCTTGATGCCAATGGCCTGCGCCGCTTCCGCCAACAAGTCGGGATGATCTTCCAGCACTTCAATCTGCTGGCCTCCAAAACCGTGGCCGACAATGTTGCGATGCCGCTGACGCTGGCGGGTGACATGCCCCGCAAGCAGATCGACCAGCGCGTGGCTGAGCTGCTGGAGCGGGTTGGATTGTCCGATCATGCGAAAAAATACCCGGCGCAATTGTCCGGCGGCCAAAAGCAGCGCGTCGGCATCGCCCGCGCCCTGGCCACCAAGCCGAAAATCCTGCTGTGCGATGAAGCCACCAGCGCGCTGGACCCGCAGACCACTGCGTCGGTTTTGCAATTGTTGGCCGAGATCAATCGCGAACTGAAGCTGACCATCGTGCTGATCACCCATGAAATGGACGTGATTCGTCGCGTCTGTGACCAGGTGGCGGTCATGGACGCTGGCGTGATTGTCGAGCAAGGCAAGGTCGCCGATGTGTTTCTGCATCCGCAGCACCCGACGACCAAGCGTTTTGTGCAGGAAGATGACCAGATCGATGAAAATGAACAGCGTGACGATTTCGCTCATGTTCAAGGCCGTATCGTGCGCCTGACCTTTCAGGGCGATGCGACGTATGCGCCTCTGCTGGGCACCGTGGCCCGCGAAACCGGCGTCGACTACAGCATCCTTGCCGGACGCATCGACCGCATCAAGGACACCCCTTACGGGCAGTTGACGCTGGCCATCACCGGCGGCGATATGGACGCTGCTTTTGCGCGCTTCACCGCCGCCGACGTTCATATGGAGGTGCTGCGCTGATGGACGCTTTTCTGAACCTGTTTTCCAATGTCGACTGGTACGAGATCTGGGTCGCCACCGGCGACACGTTGATCATGCTCGGTGTTTCGCTGGGCTTCACCATCCTGCTTGGCCTGCCGCTGGGTGTGCTGATGTTCCTCACTTCGCCGCGGCAGTTGCTGGAACACAAGCAGCTGTACGCCACGGTCGGGTTGATTGTGAACATGCTGCGTGCGTTGCCGTTCATCATCCTGCTGATCGTGATGATGCCGCTCACCGAAATCATTACCGGCACGTCACTGGGCATTCTCGGCACGTTGCCGCCGCTGATCGCTGGCGCCACGCCGTTCTTTGCGCGTCTGGTAGAGACAGCATTGCGCGAAGTGGATCGCGGCATCATCGAAGCCACGCAGGCCATGGGCGCGACGACTCGGCAGATCATCGTCAAGGCGCTGCTGCCTGAAGCGCGCCCCGGCATTCTGGCTGCAATCACTGTTACCGCCATTGCGCTGGTGTCGTTCACCGCCATGGCCGGTGCCGTGGGTGCTGGCGGGCTGGGCGATCTGGCCATCCGATATGGTTATCAACGCTTCCAGAACGATGTGATGTTCGTGACGGTCGTATTGTTGCTGGTGCTGGTGCAGATTCTGCAAACCATCGGCGACAGACTGGTCGCGCATTTCACACATCGTTGATCGAACCGTTGGTATCGGCCCGCCTGTGCGGGCCCAAAGGAGTTGTTGCATGAAAAAACTATTGGCCATATTCGCCGCTGTTACTGCCTTGTCCGCGCAGGCCAACGAAACCCTGACCGTCGCGGCCTCTGCCGTGCCGCACGCCGAGATTCTCGAGTTCGTCAAACCGACGCTGGCCAAAGAGGGCGTGGACTTGAACATCAAGGTGTTCAACGACTACATCCAGCCGAACGTACAGGTGTCGCAGAACCGTATGGACGCGAACTTCTTCCAGCACCAGCCGTATCTGGATGAGTTCAACAAGGGCAAGGGCACAGATCTGGTCGCAGTGGCCAAGGTTCACGTAGAGCCGTTCGGTGCGTACTCGGACAAGTTCAAGAAGCTGGAAGAACTGCCCAATGGTGCCAACGTTGCCCTGCCAAACGACGCCACCAATGAAGGCCGTGCCTTGCTGCTGCTGGCCAAGGCAGGTCTGATTACCTTGAAGGATCCGACCAATATCCTGTCCAAGCCTTCGGATGTCGTGAATAACCCGAAAGACCTAAAGTTCCGTGAGCTGGAAGCAGCTACGTTGCCGCGCGTACTGACTCAGGTCGATCTGGCGCTGATCAATACCAATTATGCCTTGAGCGCCAAGCTTGAGCCGACCAAGGACGCACTGATCATCGAAGGTGCCGATTCGCCCTACGCGAACATTCTGGTTGCCCGCCCGGACAACAAGGATTCAGACGCGATGAAAAAGCTGGTAGCGGCCCTGCAGAGTCCTGAAGTGAAAACCTTCCTGGCCGAGAAATACAAAGGCGCTGTGGTTCCGGCGTTCTGATCCGATTGTACCTTGCGGTTCTCGCGCCAGTGCTCTGCGTCCCTTGTGACGCAGAGCGTCGGGAACACCTTATCGCTCCCACGCTCTGTGCTCATAGTTATACAGGCGCGTCGTGGGAGCGAGCTTGCTCGCGAAGAGGCCGGTAAAGCCTTCAGAAAATAGAGCGTTTGGACCAAGTCGTCGTGAGCAATGCGGATCGCCGCCCCGGTTACTCCCGCAGGAATCTCACAGGCCCTAATCCCTTTCCAGCAGCCTCGGCAATTGCTTCACCAGCTTCTGATTGTTCAGCGGTGCGCGGATAAAGCCTCGCTGCGTACCATCCGGGCCGATCAAAGCCAGATTACCGCTGTGATCGACGAAGTAGTTCGCTTTGCTGGTGTCTGCGGGAATGAACGGAATGCTCACGGCATTGGCCAGTGTCTGGATATCAGCGACAGGCGCCGTCAGGCCGATGTACTGCGGGTCGAAGTAGCCCAGGTATTGCTTAAGCTGCTGCGGCGTGTCGCGTTCAGGGTCGACGCTGACCAGCACCACACGCATGCGCTCGACCACCTTTTCAGGCAGCTCGGTCCTGATCTGCTTTATCTGCGCCAGGGTAGTGGGGCAGATGTCCGGGCAGAAGGTGTAGCCGAAGAACATCAGCGTCCATTTGCCTTTCAAGTCATCAAGGGCCACCGCTGCGCCGTTCTGGTCCGACATGCTCAAGGCTGGCAACTGGCGACTTTTCGGTAGCAGCACAATACCTGCATCGTTAAGTGCCGCCTGATCCTCAGACCCGCTGCCCGGCAGCAACTGGCTGAGGATCAGGCCCAGAACGAGGGCAACAATGGCGGCAGCGATAAAAACGGTTTTCTGGATACGGGTCATGGCATCAACGCGGGTAGTGATCGGCATGCGGCCAGGGATGATGGCCTATATGGCTTCGAGCGCCTAGGGCGCAGTGACATCGAACAGCGTATAGGCCAGCGTCAGGCGTTTCACCTCTGCGGGCAGGTCGCGATCAACGATGAAGCGCACGGGCATCTCGATACGCTCACCCGGCTGTAAGGTCTGTTGGGTGAAGCAGAAACATTCGGTCTTGTGAAACCACTCTGCCGCCTTCCCCGGCGAAATGCCCGGTACAGCCTGGGCTTTCATCGGTTTGTCAGTAGGGTTCTGCGCCACGAAAATCATCTCGTTGACCGCACCAGGGTTGATTTGCATCTGGCTGGCGCGCGGGTAGAACGCCCAGACCATCCCGGCAGAGTTGGTAGCGGTGAACTGCACCTCGATCTGCCGCGAAGCGTCCTGGTCGCGGTTTCTGTCATGCCCGGTCAGCAAAGCATAGAGCGACGGCAATGCAAATCCGCAGATGAACATGATCACCAGCAAACAGATTAAACGCAGAGCAAGCCGCTTGGATAAAAGAGGCTGAGTCATGCCGGGCTCACTTTTTATGTCAGACAGCGTGTCGAAAGGGCTGCGGGCGGCTTCAGAGTAGCCTGCTTACATCAGCGCAAGGTGCCGTATTTATGCGCCAATGTAGGCAAATGGTCAGAAACTGAGCAAAAAACGCTTTGATATAGCCAATGCATATAAATGCGTTTCGGTTATAGCAAAAATGTCTTAGGCATTTAGTTAACCGAGCTAACGTATGACTCTCCATAACCGAACCACGGGGTTTAACGCCCTCAGGAGTCCCCACTGCCATGAACACCGCCGCATTGCGCGAGCAGATACAACTAGCCCATCAACATGAAGCCGAGACCGGCCACTTGCTGCAACAGTTGGAACAAAAGCTCCCACATCTTCATCCCGCCATTCACCTCCCGGATGTCGACGCGAAGGACGTGTTGACGCGTTTCGTCACTGCTTACATCGACTTGGTCCCCGACCTGCTGGACGCTGCTCACGAGGTCGCCGTAGAAGCCGGTATCGAAGGGCAGATTAAACCGGTACTGAAAATCGCAGAGCATTTTTTCGCAGCACCCCCTTCCATCATGGACGGACATGAAGGGCTGGAAAGCCTGTTGGACGAGGCCTATCTGGCACACAGACTGGTCGAGGAGGTGAACGATCTGTACATCAAGCATTTTGGTCAGCCGCTGATACCGTCAAATACCACGGTTGCCAGCGTGATTGCCCACCAGTTGATCGGCGAGCAATTTGCCAACCAGCTGGACGAGGCGGTTCACCATGCCGTCGACAAGCTGCTTGATGATGAAAGTTTCGCGCTGGACTCTGTCGAGGCCTACCGCGAAAAACTGACCAGTCCTGATACAGGGGCAGCGTGGAAGCGCTGGCCAAGCCTGTCACGACAATTGGGTATCGGCCTGGAGCTGGAACGCTCCGTCATCTGATTCAGAGGCCCGAATCAATGTCTTCGCCCGCAATGGAAGGAGCCGGATATCGCTCCGCTGCTACGCGAAGACCCATCCGGCTCCTATCGTCATTCCAGGCTTCAGCCCCAACGTTTTGACTATCAGGCGGCGCCCGAGCCTATACCCGTTGTTGTGTAGATCCGCCCTTCAAGACGACGCTTCAACCCATGCGGCTCAATGAGCAGTCGGGTGCCATGAGCGGCATTGGAACGTCCCCACTCTTCCAGCAGTTCCAGGCACGAGTGGTCTATGTAGGACAGATTGCCCAGTGGCACATGCACGGTACTGCCCTGCGGGATAGTGCCCAGAACCTGAGTCAGCGCAGGCACCTTGAGGAACGTCGCAGCACCGACCAGACGCAGCTCGAATTCCTTCTCGCCCGCCAGTTCGACCACGTTGATCTTCAGGCGCGAAGCCTTGAACGCCAGCTTCACCAGGGTCAGACCGAAACCGACCAGTACACCGGTCAGCAGGTCGGTGAAGATGATCGCCACGGCAGTCGCCACATACGTGAACATCGGCATCCGGCCATAGCGGCCCAGACCACGAAATGCCTTCAGATCGACCAGCTTCAGGCCGGTGTAGACCAGCACACCAGCCAGACTCGCGACCGGAATGCTCTGCAGTACGCTCGACAGCAGCAACACGAACGCCAGCAGCCACAGACCGTGGAAGATCGTCGAGAAGCGCGTGGTGGCACCGGCCTGGACATTAGCCGAGCTGCGCACGATAACGCCGGTCATCGGCAATGCACCGAGCACTCCGCAGAGCATATTGCCCACGCCTTGCGCGCTGAGTTCCTTGTCGAAGTCCGAACGCTGTCCACTGTGCATGCGGTCAACCGCCGAGGCGGAAAGCAGGGTTTCGGCACTGGCAATGAATGCTACGACGATAGCGGCAACCAGAATGGCTGGATCGGCCAGGTTCATCAGGTCCGCCGGACGCAGCCAGTCAATGGCATCGGCCAGGTTGTCCGGTACTTCGACACGCTTGACCTGCAAGGCCATGAACAGGCTGATGCCGGTTGCGATACCCACGCCCAGCAGCGCGCCGGGTACGAAGCGCAAAGACTGCGGACGAAGTTTTTCCCAGCCCCACATGATCAGCATGGTGCTCAGACCGAGCATACCGGCCTGCATGCCGGTGCCTGGTCCGAAGGCCTGGATCAGTGTGGAAGGGAAGGCGATCAGATTGTCCAGCCCGGAAGGTTTGGGACCGCTGTCGAACATCACGTGTGCCTGTGACAGTACGATCAACACGCCGATACCGGCGAGCATGCCATAGACCACCGCAGGTGCCGTGACCCGAAACCAGCAGCCAAGCTTGAATCGACCTGCCAGCAGCTGAAGCAACCCGGCGAGCACCAGAATAGGGCCCAGCATGGCCATGCCGTGCTCGCGTACCACTTCAAAAACCAGTACTGCCAGACCGGCTGCGGGACCGCTGACCTGCAACGGCGAACCGGCTATCCAGCCGACTATCAGCCCGCCCACGATGCCGGTGATCAGACCTTTGGCCGGAGGCATGCCGGATGCAATGGCGATCCCCATGCACAGCGGCAGTGCGACCAGGAACACGACCACGGAAGCGAGCAGCTCCCGTGGTAAAGCGGTTTTCAATGCTGTAATACCCATGACGCTTCTCCGGGATTCTTCAGACGAGGCAAGACGGGCGACGCGCATCCTGCGCAGCCGCCATCAGCTGATAAAGAAGGGCTTGCCGTCAGTCGGACTGGTGATCAGTCGGCTGAAAAGCGTGCTTTCGGTGAAGCCATCGGCGTCGGTCCCGAACCGTCGAGCGGTATGAAACGATCGAGCTCGGCGTCATAAGCCAGGATTTCGCTGGTTTCGATGCTGTAGACCCAGCCATGAATGAACAATTGGCCGCTGGCCATTTTCGCTGCGACCGAAGGGTGGGTACGCAGGTGATGCAACTGGGAAATCACGTTTTCCTGAGTCAGGACCTGCATGGTTTCCAGCTCGCCGCTGCAACTGCAGTTCTGCTCGACCACTGTGCGGGCGACCTCGGCATGCCGCAACCAGGCCTTTACCGTAGGCATCTTGTCCAGGCTGTCAGGGTTGAGCACTGCACGCATGGCGCCGCAGTCGGAATGTCCGCAGACAATGATGTGTTGCACGCCCAGCGCGACAACTGCGTATTCCAGAGCGGTGGACACGCCGCCGTTCATCTGGCCATACGGAGGCACAACGTTACCGACGTTACGCGTCACGAACAGGTCGCCTGGCGAGCTTTGGGTAATCAGTTCAGGCACGATGCGCGAGTCGGCGCAGGTGATGAACATGGCCCGTGGCGACTGGGCGGTCGCCAGCTTCTTGAACAGTTCTTCCTGCTGTGGGAAGACCTCGTTACGAAAATGTACAAAGCCATCGACGATGTGTTTCAACGCTACGTCGGCGCTGTCCGAATGGCTTGATGTGCTTGGCGACGTAGCCGAATGCTGTTTACCGATGTCTGTCATGTCTTCATCCTCTCTGACGGATTGATATGGATTCTTCATGCCTGTTTGACCAGAGCCGGATGTGATCCCTGTAAGTGGTATCACGAACAAATCCCTTTAGCGCTATCGCTGGTGACACTCCGAATTACAGACTAATCGCCCAAGCTTAAGCGAAACTGAATGCGATGGCTCTGGGACGCGGGTTTGCACGATAGTACCAAGTTCGTCACAGCAGTGACATTTGTCCTCCTGGCGGACAAAACGCATCGCAATCGAGTGTGAAGCCGCCACGTTTGTTCAATCCAAGCCGTTTGATTGCCAAGGCATAGCGTTGAGCCAGTAGATCAGCAAACGGTCCTTCACCGCGCATCCGCGAGCCAAACTGACTGTCGTACAGCGCTCCGCCGCGGCTTTGACGAATCAGGCTCATCACATGTTCGGCGCGTTGCGGGTAATGCGTCTTCAGCCATTCGTCGAACAACGGGGCGACCTCCAGCCAGCGGCAGGCGCAGCATCACGTAACTTGCGCTTAGCGCGCCTGCCGCTTTCGCCTCGCTCAGCAGCGCCTCCAGTTCGCTGTCATTGATCATCGGAATCATGGGCGCGCACAGCACCCCGACGGGAACGCCCGCCTGACGCAACACCCGAATGGCCCGCAAGCGAGCCTTGGGCGCTGCCGCCCTGGGTTCGAGGATGCATTTGAGCTCGTCATCCAGTGTAGTCAGGCTGATGAATACTGACACCAGCCGAAGTCTGGCCATCTCTGCGAGCAGGTCCAGGTCGCGCAGGATCAGCGAGCCCTTGGTAATGATGCTGACCGGGTGCCGATAGCGCAACAACACCTCAAGCGTCGCCCGGGTGATGCGGTACTCCCGTTCGATCGGCTGGTAGGGGTCGGTGTTGGCCCCGAGGGTGATGGGCGCGCAGCGGTAGCCGGGTTTGGAGAGCTGTTGCTCAAGCAACGCCGCCGCGTTGGTCTTGGCGATCAGCTTGGTCTCGAAGTCCAGGCCGGGAGACATGTCCCAATAGGCATGGCTGGGTCTGGCGAAACAATAGATGCAGCCGTGCTCGCAGCCCCGGTAAGGGTTGATCGACCTGTCAAAGGGGATATCCGGCGAGCTGTTGCGGGTGATGATGCTTTTGGCGGTTTCGCTGGTGACCTGAGTGCCTTGGGTCAGTGGCACTTCCTGATACCAGCCGTCGTCCTCGGCCACGGACTGACTGGGGGCAAAGCGGTTATGCGGATTGCTGGCAGTACCGCGGCCACGAACCGGATAGGGGCTGGACATCTGGCTTTACTCAAATACTGTTTATGCATACAGTAAAGCATAAGGCCGTGATGGATCACTATGGCTGGCTTGTAAAACACCGCTCGCCTGACGGGCGGTGCATTGGGTTCGTCCCGCGACAGGTCAGGCATCGCCCTCGTGCGTCAGCTCCAGCACGCGGTCAACCAGCTTGTTGATGCCCGATGCAGCCTCACTGATGCTTTTGGCAACCATATAGGCGGGCGTGCTGACCAGTTTTCGTGCTTCGTCTTCGACGATGTCATCGACAGCGCATGGCGCGTGGCTACCGCCCATTTTGGTAATGGCCGCAGCGGTATCCGGGTCGTTGCCGATGGTGCAGGTAACGCCGGGACCGTAGATCTTCGCTGCCAGTGCCGGGGTGATGCAGATCAGCCCGACCGGTTTGCCTGCTTCTGCGAACGCTTCTGCGAGTTCCAGCAGCCCTGCTTCCACCTGACAAGCAGGGCCTTGCAGGGCAAGATCGGAAAGGTTCTTCGCCGAGCCGAAACCGCCCGGGATGATCAGGGCATCAAAGTCTTCTGCATTTGCTTCGCGGATGTCCTTCACCTCACCTCGTGCAATGCGCGCAGACTCGATCAACACATTGCGCGACTCGGGCATTTCCTCGCCAGTCAGGTGATTGATGACGTGACGCTGGGCGATGTTCGGCGCAAAGCACTGGACCTGCGCACCACGTTGATCCAGACGAAGCAGGGTGAGGACGCTTTCATGGATTTCGGCACCGTCATAGACGCCACAGCCGGACAGGATTACAGCCACTTTTTTCTGCATCGATTCGGCTCCTTGTACTTGAGCAATCTAAGGCTTCTTTTAATTCGTCCATTAATTGATCGCTTTACAGGCCGAGTGTTCAGTTCACGCTTTACAGGCTACGCAAAAATGCGTGGGGAAGGGCGGTGCTTGCGATGTCAGGTAGCGGCTGCGCGCTGCCGCCGAGTGAGGCCTGTCAGCCTGCACTCGGGGAAGGAAACGGAGAAATTAATCGTCGGATTTTTTCGTCAGGTCGACGGGCACGGTGACAGGTGTATCCAGATCGGACGCCGCTGCCGATGCACAGAACCGGCTCTTTTCTTCACGCTCTTCACGGGCAATGCGCGCGTTCTTGATGCGTCGGCGCAGCCACAGACCAAGGCCGAGCAGTATCAGCGCACCGAGCACCCAGAGTTCGTATTTCTTGACGTTGCCCAGCAAGCCCTCGAGAACCGCGCCGAAATGGTAGGCCGCCGAACCCAGCGCTGCCGCCCAGACAGCCGCGCCGATACCGTTAAGCAGCAGGTAACGCCCCGGTGGGTAGCCTGACAGGCCGATGGCCACCGGCATGACCGTTCGCAGGCCATACACGAAGCGGAAGCTCAGTACCCATATATCCGGGTGCTTGCGCACCAGCCGCAGGGCCTTGTCGCCCATGAGTTGCCAGCGGGGCTTGCGCGCCAGGAGCTTGCGACCGTGTTTGCGCCCCATGAAATACCACAACTGGTCACCCGCATAGCTGCCGCAGAAGGCAACGAGGATGACGATATTGAGGTCCATGTATCCGCGAAACGCCAGAAAGCCGGCGAGAACCAGAATGGTCTCGCCTTCAAAAAAGGTGCCGAGGAACAGGGCAAAGTAGCCGAATTCGTTCAAGAAATTCTGGAGCATTGTCTGGATGCTGGCGAAATGAACGCGCAGCCTAACGCGCCCAAGACAATGATGAAAGTGTCGATATGTGTCTCGACGTTAAAGATTCTTACAACCACAATGGTCGGATCCTCATAAGGGCCATGACCGCGACGTGCAGTCGCAGGTCGAACCATGACTGTCACACATTGGTCATAATGGCGGCTTATAACTGTCGCGCTTGCCCGCGTAAGCGGGCTCAGGAGTCTCGCCGTGAGCTTTACCCCCGCAAACCGCCTGTTTCCTCTCACTCGTCTGCGCCGTAATCGCCGCGACGACTTTTCCCGTAGGCTGGTGCGTGAAAACGTTGTCACCGTTGATGATCTGATTCTCCCCGTATTTGTCCTCGATGGTGAAAACCGTCGTGAATCCATCGCCTCGATGCCTGGCGTCGAGCGTCTCAGTGTCGATCTGTTGCTTGAGGAAGCCGAGCACTGGGTAGCGCTGGGCATTCCTGCACTGGCCTTGTTCCCGGTAACGCCGGCCGAGAAAAAATCTCTGGATGGCGCTGAGGCCTGGAACCCGGATGGCATTGCGCAACGCGCCACCCGCGCGTTGCGTGACCGTTTCCCGGAGCTGGGCGTCATCACTGATGTGGCGCTGGACCCGTTTACCACCCATGGTCAGGACGGCATCCTCGACGAAGAGGGCTATGTGCAGAACGACATCACTGTCGATGCACTGGTGAAGCAGGCCTTGTCGCACGCCGATGCAGGCGCTCAGGTGATCGCGCCGTCGGACATGATGGACGGTCGCATCCAGGCCATCCGTGAGTCGCTGGAGCTGGCCGGGCACGTCAATGTGCGGATCATGGCCTACTCGGCCAAATACGCCAGTGCCTATTACGGCCCGTTCCGTGATGCGGTGGGCTCTTCGCTGAATCTGGGCAAGGCCAACAAGGCGTCTTATCAGATGGACCCGGCCAACAGCAACGAGGCACTGCACGAAGTGGCAGCTGACCTGGCTGAAGGTGCCGACATGGTGATGGTCAAGCCAGGTATGCCTTATCTGGACATCCTGCACAGGGTCAAGGATGAGTTCAAAGTGCCGACCTTTGTCTATCAGGTCAGTGGTGAATACGCGATGCACATGGCAGCAATCCAGAATGGTTGGCTGAGTGAAGGGGTTATTCTCGAGTCCCTCACAGCCTTCAAACGCGCCGGTGCCGACGGCATCCTTACCTACTTCGCTGTTCGCGCCGCTCAACTGTTGAAGGGGCAATAGCCTCACAGGATCATTCATGAATACCGAAGCACTCATCGAAGCCGCTGTTGAAGTCGATGTTCCGCAGGCGACGCCCGCGGTTGAACCTGACATCGAAGTAATCCCGGCCATTGAGGCACCTGCCGCTACAGTGCCCGCTATCGTCGCTCCGAACCTGGACGACAGCAGCCTGTATATCCACCGTGAACTGTCGCAATTGCAGTTCAACATCCGGGTACTGGAACAGGCGCTCGATGAGTCCTACCCGTTGCTGGAGCGGCTGAAGTTCCTGCTGATCTTCTCCAGCAACCTCGATGAGTTCTTCGAGATTCGTGTCGCAGGTCTGAAGAAACAGATCACCTTTGCCCGTGAACAGGCCGGTGCCGACGGTTTGCAGCCGCATCAGGCGCTGGCCAGAATCAGCGAGCTGGTGCATGGTCACGTTGATCGCCAGTACGCGATCCTCAACGACATTCTGCTCCCGGAGCTGGAAAAGCATCAGGTCCGCTTCATTCGTCGCCGTCACTGGACGGCCAAGCTCAAGGCCTGGGTACGTCGCTACTTCCGTGACGAGATCGCGCCTATCATCACCCCGATCGGTCTGGACCCGACGCACCCGTTCCCGTTGCTGGTCAACAAGAGCCTGAACTTCATTGTCGAGCTTGAAGGTATCGACGCCTTCGGTCGCGACTCGGGTCTTGCGATCATCCCGGCACCGCGGTTGCTGCCGCGTGTCATCAAGGTGCCGGAAGAGGTTTGTGGCCCAGGCGACAACTTCGTGTTCCTGTCGTCGATGATCCACGCTCACGCCGACGACCTGTTTCAGGGCATGAAGGTCAAGGGCTGCTACCAGTTCCGTCTGACCCGAAACGCCGATCTGGCGCTGGACTCGGAAGACGTGGAAGACCTGGCACGTGCCCTGCGCGGCGAGCTGTTCTCGCGTCGCTATGGCGATGCGGTACGTCTGGAAGTAGCGGATACCTGCCCCAAACACCTGTCGGACTACCTGCTCAAGCAGTTCAACCTGAACGAGTCCGAGCTGTATCAGGTCAACGGGCCGGTCAACCTGACGCGCCTGTTCAGTATTACTGGCCTGGACAGCCATCCTGAATTGCAATACCCGCCGTTCACGCCAGCGATCCCCAAACTGCTGCAGAACAGCGAAAACATTTTCAGCGTGATCAGCAAGCAGGACATTCTGCTGCTGCACCCTTTCGAGTCGTTCACCCCGGTCGTCGACCTGCTGCGTCAGGCGGCAAAGGATCCACACGTTCTGGCTGTGCGCCAGACGCTGTACCGCAGCGGAGCGAACTCGGAAATCGTCGATGCGCTGGTTGATGCGGCGCGTAACGGCAAAGAGGTCACCGCGGTGATCGAACTGCGCGCCCGTTTT
This sequence comes from Pseudomonas meliae, assembly GCF_001400515.1. Taxonomy (NCBI): domain Bacteria; kingdom Pseudomonadati; phylum Pseudomonadota; class Gammaproteobacteria; order Pseudomonadales; family Pseudomonadaceae; genus Pseudomonas; species Pseudomonas meliae. The sequence goes on from NZ_LJQT01000252.1 coordinate 34,823, forward strand.
GATGAAGAGTCCAACCTGCAACTGGCCAGCCGTCTTCAGGCTGCCGGTGCGGTGGTGATCTACGGTGTGGTCGGCTTCAAGACCCACGCCAAGATGATGCTGATCCTGCGTCGCGAAGCCGGCGAGATCGTACGTTATGCACACCTCGGTACCGGTAACTATCACGCCGGTAATGCGCGTCTTTACACCGATTACAGCCTGCTGACCTCTGACGACGCATTGTGCGAAGACGTCGGCAAACTGTTCAGTCAGCTGATCGGCATGGGCAAAACGCTGCGCATGAAGAAACTGCTGCATGCGCCGTTCACGCTCAAGAAAGGCATGCTCGACATGATCGCCCGCGAGACGCAATTTGCGCTCGACGGCAAGCCTGCGCACATCATCGCCAAGTTCAACTCGCTGACCGATCCGAAGATCATCCGGGCGTTGTACAAGGCCAGCCAGTCCGGTGTGCGCATCGATCTGGTGGTGCGCGGCATGTGCTGTTTGCGTCCGGGCATCGCCGGGGTTTCGCACAACATCCATGTGCGCTCGATCATCGGCCGATTCCTGGAGCACACGCGGGTGTTCTACTTCCTTAACGGCGGCGACGAGCAAATGTTCCTGTCGAGTGCCGACTGGATGGAGCGCAACCTCGACAAGCGTGTCGAGACCTGCTTCCCGGTGGAAGGCAAGAAATTGATTCTGCGTGTGAAGAAGGAGCTGGAAAGCTACTTGACCGACAACACCCACAGCTGGCTGTTGCAGCCAGACGGGCGTTACGTGCGCAGCACGCCGACCGGTAATCAGAACCCGCGAAGCGCCCAGGCGACCCTTTTGGAGCGCCTGAGCAACCCGGTTCTCAGCGTACGCTGAAGACGATGCCGACTCGGGTCAGCCACTCCGCTTCCAGCGCGAAGTCGGCCTGAGTCAGCTGGTTGTTTTCCAGCCAGCCTGTGGGGAACTCGGCGTCCAGATTCGGGCCGTCGGCACGCAGGATCACACGTGGCATCTCCTGGGTGCCACGAATGTGGTGAAACAGAATCGCAAAGCGCAACAACACGCACAGGCGAATCAGCTTGATGCCTTCTGCGCCGAAATCGGCGAACTTGTCCTTGGGAATATTGCGGCGATGACCGCGCACCAGCAGAGCGAGCATTTGCTGGTCTTCGCGGGAGAAACCGGCAAGGTCAGAGTGCTCGATCAGGTACGCGCCGTGCTTGTGGTAGTGATAGTGAGCAATGTCCAGGCCAATCTCATGCACCTTGGCGGCCCAGCTCAGCAGTTCGGCGTAGCTCTCGTGTTGCAATTCCCAGCTTTCGGCAACCTGCTCCAGCGCATGCAGCGCCTTGGCTTCGACGCGTGCGGCCTGTTCCAGATCAACATGGTAGCGCTCCATCAGCGAGCTGAGCGTGCGCTCACGCACGTCTTCGTGATGGTGGCGGCCCATCAGGTCGTACAGCACGCCTTCACGCAGGGCACCTTCGCAGTGATCCATGCGCTTGAGCTCAAGCGCATCGAAGATCGCTTCAAGAATCGCCAGGCCTGCGGGGAAAATCGCGCGACGGTCGGGCTTGATGCCGTCGAAGTCGATCTTTTCGACGTCACCCAGCTTGAACAGCTTGCGCTTGAGCCAGGCCAGCCCTTCGGCATTGACCTCGCCAGCGCCGTAACCGTTGGCTTTGAGTGCAAGGCCGATAGCGCGAATGGTGCCTGACGAACCGATGGCTTCATCCCACTTCAGGCGATGCAGCGCATGTTCGATGCTCATGATTTCCAGGCGGGCAGCGGTGTAGGCCTGTGCGTAACGCGCGGGTGTCACCTTGCCGTCGCGGAAGTAGCGCTGAGTAAAACTCACGCAGCCCATCTGCAGGCTTTCACGCAGCAGCGGCTCAAAGCGCTGGCCGATGATGAATTCGGTACTGCCGCCGCCGATGTCGGCGACCAGTCGCTTGCCGGGGGTGTCGGCCAGCGTGTGCGAAACGCCCAGATAAATGAGGCGCGCTTCTTCGCGGCCGGAGATCACTTCCACCGGATGGCCGAGAATCTCTTCGGCGCGATGAATGAAGTCGTTGCGGTTGCGGGCTTCGCGCAGCGCGTTGGTCCCCACGATGCGTACGGCACCGGGCGGCAGACCATTGATCAGCTGGGCAAAACGTTTCAGGCAGTCGAGACCGCGCTGCATGGATTCTTCAGTCAACTGGCGTTCTTCGTCGATGCCAGCGGCCAACTGCACCTTCTCGCCCAGGCGCTCAAGAATGCGAATTTCGCCCTGATTGGCTTTTGCCACAACCATATGAAAGCTGTTGGAGCCCAGGTCGATGGCGGCGATCAGTGAAAAATTCTTGGGTGTTGAGTGCGGCATGGTCAGGAAATCCAGTTCGATAACCGGACCATCGTGCCACGATCCATGCCTGCCGCCAACGCGAAGCTGTCCAGGCAGCGGAAATACCCGGTATTACTCTTGTGAGGTGGCGGATGGCTATCTAATCAATGTGATAGTTATGTCATTGTCGTGCCGATGCTTTGCGTTCTGGAGTGCTCGGCGTTATACACAGTCCGGACAATTGAGCTTACAGGCTTCTGGTCGAAGGCCGTGGGAGCGAACTTGTTCGCGAAGACGGTGTGCCAGGCGACGCCTCTTCGGCGGATGTACCGGCCCTTTCGCGAACAAGTTCGCTCCCACAGGGGCGTCCACTACTGCGTTCCTACACTGGAGGAACGATGACCCCACCTATCGTGCGACGCTCTTGTCACGCGTGCTCTACGGTGCCGATGAAGTTCGCCAGTTCCGGGGTTTTCGGGTTGGCGAAGAGTACTTTCGGGTCGCCCACTTCATGCACCTTGCCCTGGTGCATGAACACCAGCTTGTCGCCCACTTCACGGGCGAAGCGCATTTCGTGGGTCACCATGATCAGGGTCATGCCATCGGCAGCCAGCTGGCGCACCACGCTGAGCACTTCGTTGACCAGCTCCGGGTCCAGCGCCGAGGTGATTTCGTCGCACAGCAACACCTTGGGCGACATCGCCAGTGCGCGGGCAATCGCCACGCGTTGCTGCTGGCCACCGGACAGGCGATCCGGGAAGGCGTCGAACTTCTCGCCTAGCCCGACGCGCTCCAGCATCTTTCTCGCCAACTTCGCGGCTTCGGCCTTGGGCACCTTCTGCACGACCTGCGGGGCGAGCATCACGTTCTCGCCCACGCTCAGGTGCGGGAACAGGTTGAACTGCTGAAACACCATGCCGACCTTCTGACGCAGGGTGCGCAGATCGGCGCGTGCGGCGTCCAGATATTCGCCATCGACTTCGATCACACCATCGTTGATCGACTCCAGGCCGTTGAGCGTGCGCAACAGGGTGCTTTTGCCCGAGCCGCTGCGACCAATGATTGCCACGACCTGGCCCTCTTCGACCGACAGATCGATGCCTTTGAGTACGTGATGATCATAGTATTTATGCAGGGCGGAAATTCTAAGCAGAGGCATGCAGTCTCCTTTCCAGATGGCGCGCGCACAGCGACAAGGGGTAGCACAGGATGAAGTAGCCCAGAGCAACGAAGCCATAGACCATGAAAGGTTCGAACGTAGCGTTGGCCAGCATACTGCCGGTCTTGGTCAATTCGGTGAAGCCGATGATCGACGTCACCGCAGTGCCTTTGACCACCTGCACGGAAAAGCCGACCGTTGGCGCAACTGCGATACGCAGCGCCTGAGGCAATATCACGTAGCGCATCTGCTCGAACGGGGTCATCGCCAGGCTGGCAGACGCTTCCCACTGGCCCTTGGAGATCGACTCCACGCAGCCGCGCCAGATCTCGGCGAGGTAGGCGCTGGTAAACAGCGTCAAGGCCAGCGCTGCCGCTGCCCAAGGCGAAATGTTCATGCCCATCAGGGCAACACCGAAGAACACCAAAAACAGCTGCATCAGCAGTGGCGTGCCTTGAAACAATTCTATATAGAGCTTGGCGGTCACACGCGGGCCGGTTTTTTCCGAGGTACGCATGCCCATCACCAGCAAGCCGATCAAGCCACCGCCAATGAAGGCCACCAGCGACAGGGCAACGGTCCATTGCAGGCCGATCAGCAGATTGCGCAGGATGTCCCAGAGGGTGAAATCCATCAGCTGTTCCTCGATATGTAGCGACGCCCGATCCAGGCCAGCAGTTGCCGGATCAGCAGCGCCATGGCCAGGTAAATCAGCGTGGTCACAATGTAGGTTTCGAACGAGCGGAAGTTGCGCGACTGAATGAAGTTGGCAAAGAAGCTCAGTTCTTCAGTGGCAATCTGCGAGCAGACCGCCGAGCCCAGCATCACAATGATGATCTGGCTGCTCAGTGCCGGCCAGACCTTGCCCAGCGCCGGAACCAGCACCACGTAGCGAAACGCTTCATAACGATTCATCGCCAGCGCTGCCGATGCTTCAAGCTGTCCCTTGGGAATCGCCTGGATGCCTGCCCGAATGATTTCTGTCGAGTAGGTGCCCAGGTTGATCACCATCGCCAGCACCGCTGCCTGCCATTCCGAGATCTGCACGCCCAGCGACGGCAGGCCGAAGAAAATGAAGAACAGCTGGACCAGAAACGGTGTGTTGCGGATCAGCTCGACATAGATCGCAAAGATCGTCGCAAAGGGCTGGATCTTCCAGGCCCTCACGACGGCACCGACAATGCCGAGGCTGATGCCCAGCAGGGTGCCAATGGCCGTCAGTTCCAGCGTGAACAAAGCCCCGCGCAACAGCACATCAATGTTCTGCAGGACCGGTGTAAAGTCGAAATGATAAGCCATTGGTGAATCCTGTTACCGGAAAGCAGTGATCAGAGATCGGCAGGCAGCGGTTGCTTCAGCCATTTCTGGGAAGCTTTTTCCAGCGCGCCGTCAGCCTTGGCGGCGTTGAGGATCTCGTCGACCTTGCCCAGCAGTTCCGGCTGGCCTTTGTTTACGCCGACATAAACAGGCGAATCCTTGAGTTTCACTTTCAGCGCTGGAATGCGCTTGGGGTTGCGCTCGCTGATAGCGACCATCACCACGTTGCCGCTGGCGATCAGGTCGGTCTGGCCAGCCAGGTAGGCGGCGATGGTCGAGTTGTTATCTTCAAAGCGCTTGATGGTTGCGCCTTCCGGTGCAACTTTCGACAGCTCGATGTCTTCGATCGCGCCACGGGTAACACTGATGGTCTTGCCCTTCAGGTCAGCGATGTCCTTGACCGGAGAGTCAGGTGGGCCGAATACCGCCAGGTAGAACGGCGCGTACGCGCGGGAGAAATCGATGACTTTCTCGCGATCCGGGTTCTTGCCCAGGCTGGAGATCACCAGATCAACCTTGCCGGTGGTCAGGAACGGGATGCGGTTGGTGCTGTTGACCGGCGTCAGTTCCAGCTTGACCTTCAATTGGTCGGCCAGCAGTTGCGCGGTGTCGATGTCCAGGCCGCGAGGCTTCATGTCCGGACCGACCGAACCGAATGGCGGGAAGTCCTGCGGAACGGCCACCTTCAAGGTGCCACGCGCTACAACGTCGTCCAGGCCGTTGGCGTGGGCGGGTGTCTGGCTCAGCATCAGGCTGGCAAACAGTGCAGCAAGCAGGGCGCTGTAACGCTTGGTCATAGAAATCTCCGGGCGAAACGTAGGATGTTGGTCCGTCTCCAGTGCACAGCGCATGCCATCAGGCGATGACGTGCCATAACTCAAGCTTTGCAGCGTGTTTATGGTCTTACTGGTCTGACCAGTAAAGGTGTGGCTCGCCCCGCTTTGGCGCGTTGAAAAGCGCTGCCGCCCCAGCACTGGGCGTCGCTTGCCGAATCTTCGGGATGGCGATAAAAGGGATTTTTACTGGACTGACTGGCCTGAACAGTGATGCCCCACACCTCACTCGCAGTACCCGAATCAGCCCTCCGGGCCATTCGCAAGTTGATTGCCGAGCAAGGCTACAAGCCCGGCGAAAGCCTGCCATCGCAGCGCGATCTGGCTGTTTTGCTGGGAGTCAGTCGTGCTTCATTGCGTGAGGCCTTGTCATCGCTCAGCGCATTGGGAGTGGTCAGCGTCCAGCCGGGTAAAGGCGTGTTCGTGCAGTCCATTTCTGAACCAGAACAGCGCACGAGTGGTTTTTCCTGGCCTTTTGAGGCACAAGTTTCTCCGGCCGACACGTTTCAACTGCGTTACGCGCTGGAAGGCTTCGCCGCGGGCCTGGCAGCCGTCACCCTCACCGCTGATGAACGAGACGTGCTTGAAGACAATGTCGAGGCCATGCGTCTGGAATTGCGTGCCGGCGACTTCGAGGCCGCAGCACGGCTGGATTTCGAGTTTCACCGGCATATTCTGGTCGCCAGTGGCAATCAGGCCATGCTGGGGATCGTGACCGCAGGTGCCGACATCTTCCTTGAGAGCCAGAAAATGCCGTTCATACGTGCGGCAAGGGTCATGGAAACCTGGCAGGAGCACCGCAAGATCCTTCGCGCGCTGGCCCGGCATGCGTCGGGGCCCGCGCAAAAGGCCATGCAGGATCACATCCGTGGCGCAGCGCTTCGTACTGGCATTGTGTTCGTTTCGCCTTCCAGCTGAGCCTCTGCCATAACTCCAGTCATGCACCACCATAGCCAGACTCAATGAACCTTCGCTTCCTGAATGACTTGCGGCCCGCTATGATGAGCGTCGTTTTTCGCCTATGACCTCGGAGACTTCCATGAGCAACGAAAAGATCAAACACGTCACCGACGCTAACTTCGAAGCCGAAGTACTCAAGGCTGAGGGTGCTGTGCTTGTAGATTACTGGGCTGAGTGGTGCGGTCCGTGCAAGATGATTGCCCCGGTGCTGGACGAAATCGCCGACACCTATGCCGGCAAGCTGACAATTGCCAAGCTGAATATTGACGAGAATCAGGAAACCCCTGCCAAGCATGGCGTGCGCGGTATCCCGACGTTGATGCTGTTCAAGAATGGCAACGTAGAAGCTACCAAAGTGGGCGCTCTGTCGAAGTCGCAGTTGGCCGCGTTTCTCGACGCCAACATCTGAAGCACTTCAAAGCCCCGCAAATAGCGGGGTTTTTTTCGGGTGTCGTACTAGACGCCTGGAAAATCAGGTGGTACATTCGGCCCCGCAACGGCTTCTCCGTTGCCCCCTGCTAGCCGTCGCCGACGCTCTCCTTTCGATTTAGTACGCGATCCTGTCGCCTTTTCTGCGGCGCGGCCTCATTAAGCCAAAAGCTTAATTCCCCCTCCATACATGATTACGTCATTCCCCATATGAACCTGACTGAACTCAAGCAAAAGCCGATTACCGAATTGCTCGAAATGGCCGAACAGGCTGGCATAGAAAATATGGCCCGTTCGCGCAAGCAGGACGTCATTTTTTCCCTGCTCAAACGGCACGCCAAAAGTGGCGAGGAAATATCCGGTGATGGCGTGCTGGAGATTCTCCAGGACGGCTTCGGTTTCCTGCGCTCTGCAGACGCTTCCTACTTGGCCGGCCCGGATGACATCTATGTCTCCCCTAGCCAGATCCGCCGCTTCAACCTGCGTACCGGCGACACCATCGTTGGCAAGATCCGTCCACCAAAGGAAGGTGAGCGTTATTTCGCTCTGCTCAAGGTCGACACGATCAACTACGACCGTCCGGAAAACGCCAAGAACAAGATTCTGTTCGAAAACCTGACGCCGTTGTTCCCGACTATTCGCATGAAGATGGAAGCCGGTAACGGTTCCACCGAAGACCTGACCGGTCGTGTGATCGATCTGTGCGCACCGATCGGTAAAGGTCAGCGTGGTCTGATCGTTGCTCCGCCGAAAGCGGGCAAGACCATCATGCTGCAGAACATCGCGTCGAACATCACGCGTAACAACCCGGAAGTGCACCTGATCGTTCTGCTGATCGATGAACGTCCGGAAGAAGTAACCGAAATGCAGCGCACCGTACGCGGCGAAGTGGTTGCCTCGACATTCGACGAACCGCCAACCCGTCACGTACAGGTTGCCGAAATGGTGATCGAGAAGGCCAAGCGCCTGGTCGAGCACAAGAAAGACGTCGTCATCCTGCTTGACTCCATCACCCGCCTGGCTCGCGCCTACAACACCGTCATCCCGAGCTCCGGCAAGGTACTGACCGGTGGTGTCGATGCTCATGCGCTCGAGAAGCCAAAGCGCTTCTTCGGTGCTGCGCGAAACATCGAAGAAGGCGGCTCGTTGACTATCATCGCCACCGCACTGGTTGAAACCGGTTCGAAAATGGATGAAGTCATCTACGAAGAGTTCAAGGGTACTGGCAACATGGAGCTGCCTCTGGATCGCAAGATCGCAGAGAAGCGTGTGTTCCCGGCCATCAACATCAACCGCTCCGGCACACGCCGTGAAGAGCTGTTGACCGCTGATGACGAGTTGCAGCGCATGTGGATCCTGCGCAAGCTGCTGCACCCGATGGACGAAGTCGCGGCTATCGAGTTCCTGATCGACAAGCTCAAGCAGACCAAGACCAACGATGAGTTCTTCCTGTCCATGAAACGCAAGTAACTGGCAGGCTGAAACAAAGAATGGTGTCCTTCGGGGCACCATTTTTTTTGCCCGCGCGCCGCCGATTAGCTGCCTTGAAGGGCTGGAGCAGGTACGATGTGCGTCTATTTGGATAAATGGCCGGGTTAATGAAATTCAAAGATCTTAGGGATTTCGTGCAGCAGCTTGAGCAGCGCGGAGAGTTGAAACGCATCCAGATGCCGATCTCGCCTGTGCTGGAAATGACTGAAATCTGTGACCGTACCTTGCGTGCCAAGGGCCCGGCCCTGCTGTTCGAAAAACCGGTCGGTTTTGATATCCCGGTGCTGGGCAACCTGTTCGGCACGCCAGAGCGCGTAGCCATGGGCATGGGCGCAGAGGCTGTCAGTGAGTTGCGTGAAATCGGCAAGCTGCTGGCGTTTCTGAAAGAACCCGAGCCGCCCAAGGGCCTTAAAGATGCCTGGTCCAAGCTGCCCATCTTCCGCAAAGTCATCGCCATGGCCCCCAAGGTGGTCAAGGATGCACCCTGCCAGGAGATCGTCATCGAAGGCGATGACGTCGATCTCGGCATGCTGCCCGTGCAAACCTGTTGGCCGGGCGACGTCGCACCGCTGATTACCTGGGGCCTGACGGTCACCAAGGGCCCGAACAAGGAGCGGCAGAACCTCGGCATTTACCGCCAGCAGGTCATTGGCCGCAACAAGATCATCATGCGTTGGCTCAGCCATCGTGGCGGCGCGCTGGATTTTCGCGACTGGTGCGCCAAGCATCCCGGCGAACCTTATCCGGTTGCCGTCGCGCTGGGCGCTGACCCGGCGACCATTCTCGGTGCCGTGACGCCAGTACCGGACAGCCTGTCCGAATATGCCTTCGCCGGGCTGTTGCGTGGCTCGCGCACCGAGCTGATCAAATGCCGTGGCAGCAATCTGCAAGTGCCGGCCAGCGCCGAGATCGTGCTGGAGGGTGTGATTCATCCGGGCGAGATGGCCGACGAAGGGCCTTATGGCGACCACACCGGCTATTACAACGAAGTCGACAGCTTTCCGGTGTTGACCGTCGAGCGCATCACGCACCGTATCAAGCCGATCTACCACAGCACCTACACCGGCCGTCCACCGGATGAGCCCGCCATTCTGGGCGTCGCGCTGAACGAAGTGTTCGTGCCGATTCTGCAAAAGCAGTTTCCGGAGATCGTCGATTTTTACCTGCCGCCCGAAGGTTGCTCGTATCGCATGGCGGTGGTGACCATCAAGAAACAGTACCCCGGTCATGCCAAGCGCGTGATGCTGGGGGTCTGGTCGTTCCTGCGCCAGTTCATGTACACCAAGTTCGTGATCGTCACCGATGACGACATCAATGCACGTGACTGGAATGACGTGATCTGGGCCATCACCACCCGCATGGACCCCAAGCGCGACACGGTCATGATCGACAACACGCCCATCGATTACCTCGATTTTGCCTCTCCGGTGTCCGGGTTGGGATCGAAAATGGGCCTGGACGCCACTAACAAATGGCCAGGCGAGACCACGCGTGAATGGGGCAGGGCTATCGTCAAGGACGAAGCCACCACACGCCGCGTGGACGAGATTTGGACTCAGTTGGGAATAGACTGATGCGCGTAACCTTGCAGCCGTCAGGTGCGGTGCTGGACACCCTGCCGGGCGAGCGGATTCTCGATGCTGCGCAGCGTCTGGGCTATGAATGCCCGCAGAGCTGTCGCAACGGTAACTGTCATATCTGCTCGGCCTTGCTGGTCGAGGGGCGGGTGATGCAGTCGGGTCAGGAGCTTGATCACGGCGAGATTCATACGTGTGTAGCAGAGCCGCTTGAAGATTGTGCTGTGCTCTGGGATGGCGTGCTGGCCAAGGGTGAGCTGCCGGTGCGCAGCTTTGCCTGCCAGTTGAGCGAGTGTGTCGAAATCGGTGGCGATGTCTGGCGGGTAGGCTTGCGCGCCCCGGCAGGCAAACCACCGCGTTATCACGCTGGACAGTACCTGATGATCGAGCGGGAGAATGGCGAGAAGTCGGCATTCTCCATCGCATCGGCACCGCACAGTGGCCGTGATCTGGAGCTGCATGTACTGGCTCGTGAAGACAGTGCGCGCAGCCTGATCGAGCAACTGCAACGCAACAAAATGGCGCGGGTCGAGCTGCCGTTTGGCGATACCCACCTTGCCGAGCTGCCGGACGGGCCGTTGGTACTGATCGCTGCCGGTACAGGTATGGCGCAAATGAACAGTTTGCTTGAGCACTGTCGCTCAGCAGGCTTCAGTCATCCGGTGCATTTGTACTGGGGCGTGCGTCGGCCCGAGGATTTTTACCAGGTCAGCCACTGGGATGAGTGGACGGCACTGCCGAACCTGTTCCTGCACAAGGTCGTCAGTGACCTGTGTGGCTGGGAAGGGCGCTGTGGTCTGCTGCACGAGGCAGTTTGCGAAGACATCAAGGACCTGTCGGCGGTTTACGTCTACGCCAGCGGCTCGCCTGCCATGGTTTACGGAACGCTGGACGCTCTTGTCAGTGCCGGAATGGACGCTCACCAGATGCGCGCAGACGTATTCGCCTACGCACCGCGTCCGTAACGCCGGACTGACGGCTGCATAACTGGAGTGTAAATTGCTTCAGCTGCTTATAGCTTACGGCGATGTCAATTCGCCGCCAGACAACTTTTTGTAGAGGCAGGCCTTTGGTCTGTGGCAACAACCGAACCACGACACCCTGATGCCGCTCACCCACGAGCGAGTCAGCGGGGCTCGGTAAAAACTGACAGCCAGACTGTCAGGGGGGCAAATGGAGAATCCAATCAACGAGTTGGCCGCTGCAGTGCATGACGGCCTTGGGCTGACGTACCCGCCCGTTATCGATCTGGGTCCGCAGCTTACCCGCGAGCAACTGCTCGCATCCATGGACGCCACCATGCGTCTTCACAAAGGCGGCCCGGTCTGGCTGTTCGCCTACGGCTCGCTAATCTGGCGTCCCGAGTGCACTGCGGTAGAGAGCCAGCGCGGTCGAGTGCACGGTTATCACCGTGGGCTTTACCTGTGGTCGCACGAACATCGCGGTACGCCTGAGGTGCCAGGCCTGGTATTCGGGCTGGATCGCGGCGGTTCATGCACCGGCTTTGCCTATCGCCTGCCGGATGAATGCCTGGAGAAATCGCTGCTGGCCTTGTGGGAGCGTGAGATGCCGTATCCGTCGTATCGCCCGCACTGGCTCAATTGCCGCCTTGAAGACGGCAGGAAAGTACAGGCGCTGGGCTTCGTGCTGGAACGGCATTTGCCCAGCTACGCTGGCAACCTGCCCGACAGCGTGCTGAGCCAGGTGCTGGCCAGCGCCAGCGGGCGCTATGGAACCACTCGCGAGTACGTGGAACAGACGGCCAAGGCCCTGCGTAGCCACGCCATGCCAGACCTGAATCTGGAGGCGCGGCTCAAGCGCTGCAAGTCAGAGACCGCCTGACCGGCCTTTGGGTCAGTCCTTGGTATCGCGCGAGGTGCTGGCGACCTGTTTGTGCCGCAGCGTCGGCGCAAGGAATGCCATCGCCAGAATGCACGCGCCGATCAGCAGCACAAAGCCGCCGTCCCAGCCGAAGTGGTCGACCGTGTAGCCCATCGCAGCACTCGCCGCGACCGACCCGCCCAGGTAGCCGAACAGCCCGGTAAAGCCGGCTGCCGTACCCGCTGCCTTCTTCGGTGCCAGTTCCAGCGCCTGCAGGCCGATCAGCATGACCGGGCCGTAGATCAGGAAACCGATAGACACCAGCGCGATCATGTCGACGGTCGGGTTGCCTTCAGGGTTCAGCCAATACACCAGCGTGGCAATGGTCACCAGAAACATGAACACCATGCCGGTCAGGCCGCGATTACCCTTGAAGATCCTGCCCGACATCCAGCCGCACAGCAGCGTGCCGGGAATACCTGCCCACTCGTAAAGAAAATAGGCCCATGAGGTCTTGTCGACCGTGAAGTGCTTGGCTTCTTTCAGGTAGGTCGGGGCCCAGTCCAGCACGCCGTAGCGCAGCAGATAAACGAACACGTTGGCCATCGCGATGTACCACAGGAACTTGTTGCGCAGCACGTATTTGACGAAGATTTCCCGGGCGCTGAATTCCTCTTCGTGGCTGGCATCGTAGCCTTCCGGGTAATCGTTCTTGTAGTGCTCGATAGGCGGCAGGCCCACCGATTGCGGGGTGTCGCGCATGGTGGCGAAAGCAAAGACCGCCACCAGCAGCGCAACGGCCGCCGGCACATAGAATGCTGCGTGCCAGTCGTTGGTCCAGCCCATGCCAAGCAGGAACAGCGGGCCGATCAGGCCGCCGCCAACGTTGTGCGCCACGTTCCACACCGACACCACGCCGCCGCGCTCTTTCTGCGACCACCAGTGGACCATCGTCCGCCCGCTCGGCGGCCAGCCCATGCCCTGGGCCCAGCCATTGATGAACAGCAGCACGAACATGATCGTGACACTGGACGTCGCCCACGGCGCGAAGCCGAAGATGAACATGATCCCGGCAGATACCAGCAGGCCGAAGGGCAGGAAGTACCGCGGGTTGGAGCGGTCCGAAACGATCCCCATGAGGAATTTCGACAAGCCGTAGGCAATCGCGATGGCCGACATCGCCACGCCCAGCTGGCCACGCGTATAGCCTTCGTCGATCAGATACGGCATCGCCAGCGAGAAATTCTTGCGCAGCAGGTAGTAACCGGCATAACCGATAAAGATGCCTGCGAAGATCTGCCAGCGCAGACGCCGATAAGTGCTATCGACCTTTTCTTCGGGAAGGGGTGCCTGATGCCTGGCGGGGCGGAAGAACCCAAACATGGAGAAGCTCCTGATTATTGTTTTTTTGCGAATGCGAATATTACATTTTCATTACAGAAAAAAGCAGTGCCTTTGGACTGATTTTTTGTAGGAGATACGGACGTTTTTCTGTTCTTTTATGAACATTTGGCGAGCGTTAATATGCGTTTCAAAAGTTTGGGATGGGTCCTACAGGCGTATCGGAAGCTGCGTGCTTACTGGTCTTTCGGCAGGCTTTTACCATCGTCGTCATTGCGCCGCAGCGGCGCACCACGACGATGAGCCCATACAACAATGAGAATTTTCGCCTTCATGATTGCCGTCGCACTGGCCCCGCACGTTGGCGCGACGGAGTCATTTCTGGTGCCGGTGTACACGCCGACACCAGTGTTTCCTCCTGAACTGGTCAAGACCCGCTACGCAGGCAAGGTCCGGGCACAGCTGTGGATAAAGTCCGACGGGCAGGTCCGCGAAGTCAGGGCCGTAGAGAGCGGCCACCCGCAACTCGCCGAAGCGGTGGAGCAGGCGCTACGTCAATGGCGCTACAAGCCTTGGGTGCGAACAGTCGGCGCGCCGCCCATGACCACGATCACCGTGCCGGTGATTTTCGGCTCCCATGGCTATAGGCGTTTCAATACCGAAGTCACCGTCGGCCTGGGCAACATCCGTTGCGGTTACCTCAACCACGAAGTGAAATCCGCCCGCCAGGACTATCCCAAAGAGCCGCTGAGTAAAGTCGACGTGTTCTGGTACACCGGGCAGGCGCTGTTCGGCAGTCATGTTGCCCACCAGCGCAGCGAGCCCCAGCGCAAGGCGTTGCTTGAATTGCTCGGAACGTCGATACCTGCGGTAGTAAGCAACTGCAGAAGCAACCCGGATCATCTATATGGGGATTACCTGCCTGCGCCGGTCAAGGTATTGATGGTCGGGTTGGCCGAGCGAGCGGAGGGCAGCGAATGAGCCGCGTGCTGAGTGTGATCGTGTTGGCGGGGTTACTCTCGGCGGGGACAGCACAGGCGTTGCCGTCGTATCCGGTACCGTTGTATATGCCGGAGCCGGACTATCCGGCGTCGATGCGTTATGCCTTGGTAAAAAACAGTGTCACCGTCAGGATTTTCATTCAGGCCGATGGCGGCGTGCGCTTTCTTGAAGTGCAGGGGGCAACTGATCCGAGGTTCATCAGCCTGACCCGAAGTGCTGTTGAACTATGGACCTTTGAACCCTGGGAGCCACCGGCCTCTCATCCCGAGGGCGAAGCAGTTACGGTCACGTTTACCTTCACAGGGCGACCACACAGCAACCCGCCTCTGACATCCAATGCCGAGCTGAAGCAGGAGTTGTGCTGGCAGTTGAACAGGGAAATGTTCGAGGGTCGCAAATGGCGCAAGGACGTCAAGCCGGATGCGCTAATGCGGACAGAGTTATACCTGTCGAGCGGTCCGGTCATAGAGCAATTTCTCACCCTGGACGAACGTCAGGCATTGGTTGTTGAACTGCTGGAGGCGGCGCCGGGCATTATCGCCCAATGTCAAAAGAATCCGATGCGTAAGTATGTGGATTATTTGCCGGAGAATGTGAGGAAGGTGTTGTAGGAAGGGCGGGGCATCAGCGAAGTGCCAGTATCAAAGCAGTTTCAGAATGCAGCCCTGTGGTTGACGACGACCCTGTGTTTCATCAGAATGCTCGCGAGGGCTCAATAAGAGCAGGGCCTGCTCGATTCAATGACGATACCGGCGAGCAGGTGTGGATTGTGCGAGGCGTCACTCGTGCGGTAGCGGCAACTGGCGACAACGGTTGGCTTTCGACCCCTTTCAGGCCTCGTGTCTGGACGTGCTAAGCAAGCGCTGCGACTACCAGCCCTCTCGTACTCTGAAAAAGGCGCCTATGGCGCTTTTTA
>NZ_LJQT01000334.1:0-891 GCF_001400515.1 Pseudomonas meliae
GCACCAGTAGACTGCGTAAATAGGCATCCCCGGCTTTGGTGATACTTCCCAGGCGCTGCTTGCCGCCGCTACTGTACTGGCTTGGCGTCAGACCGAGCCAGGCAGCCACTTGGCGACCGTTTCTGAAGTCGTGCCCATCTCCAATACTGGCCACTAAAGCACTTGCTGTGGTCGAGCCAACCCCACGCAATTGCAGCAGCCTACGGCTGCGGTCGTCTTCGCGAGCGATCTGATTGATGGCTCGATCAAGTTCCACCAGCCGATCCTCGATATGTCTGGTGTGCTCCAACAGTTCACTCATGCACCGTCTTGCCCAGCCAGGCAAGGTGTCCAGACAGGGACCAATCTCTTTTCTCAATCGCTCTGGGCTTTGTGGCAGGACCACGCCGAATTCAGAAAGTAATCCGCGCAGTCGGTTGTACGTAGAGGTGCGTTCTTCGATGAATCCCTGGCGGGTTCGATGAAGGCAAAGAGTGGCCTGCTGATGCTCGTCTTTAACAGGGACAAACCGCATGCTGGGTCGGGTCACTGCCTCACAGATCGCGGCCGCATCTGCGGCATCGTTCTTGCCGCGCTTACCCGACATTCGATAAGGCGAAACGAGTTTAGGAGCCATCAACTTGACCGTATGGCCGTGCTCGGCGAACACCCTCGCCCAATGATGAGCGCCTGAGCAAGCCTCCATACCAATCAAGCAAGGGGGCAGCTGGGCGATCAATGGCACCAGTTGATCCCGCGCAACCTTGGGCTTCACCAAGGTTGCATTACCAGCCTCATCAACGCCGTGAACGGCGAATACGGCCTTGGCTAGATCGATTCCCACGGTAATAATTGGCATGGACTTCCCCTCCTGTGGTTTTGATGCAGGTTTGACACTTCATCATGGCACTT
>NZ_LJQT01000109.1:0-850 GCF_001400515.1 Pseudomonas meliae
GTCTACACCCTCTTAGGCAAGTCTAATTGTGCTTCGATCGGATACGTAAGTACGCCGTCCGCTAGCTCTAGCATGTAACAGTATTCCTCCTGTCTCACTATCTTAGAGGCGTGCAATGCACCGATCGCGCACCCGCCACGTCCGACCGCTGTGGTTTACGTCAGTCCGTTGTCGAGAGTAAACTCCGAGCATGTTGAAAGCTTCCTGTGAGGACAGCAAGCCAGCTACTAACTGAGCTTGCGGAAAAAACCGCCCTACNNCTTTTTTTTTGCCCCCCAGAAAGTCATGGACTGGTCAGGTAGGCCGGTTTCCGGCCATATCAGCGCCGATCAGAAAAAGTCCGTCGCAACAAAAATCTGACCGAAAAAGCACTTATCCCCCTCCCGCCGACGGGCTCTGCGTCCGTTTTTTGTGCAAATCCAGATGCGATGAAAGCAGTACTCCAGCCCAAGCCAGCCGTGGGGTTGCGCAGGGGAGCGGCAATTGCACAGCGTGCAAGGTTATGAAAAAAAATGTCATCGTCTTGCACAACGAACGACAGGACCACGCCGGAGGGGCGAATCCTCGAAAGCCCGGCCAGACTGGATCGAAAATTGGAAAACCAAGGAATGGGGCAGTTTTCTAAATCGACACTGGTCCCAAAATTGTGCATTAGGGGTGCGGCGGTTAGGTCAGTTCCGATCTCTACAGGCTAAGCTGATCGGGGGCTGCAGGCGTATCAACGACGTTTCCCACGTTGCATTCGGTTGCATCGGTGCTGCGATGGTGGGGAAGACCAGTGTTGCGAGCTATTCGAGCGAATTCAGCTTCTACCATCGGTATCAGCAACTGACTTAAGGAGGCGCTGCAA
>NZ_LJQT01000248.1:0-2479 GCF_001400515.1 Pseudomonas meliae
ACTTCAGATCTTCCTTAGAGTTGTTAATATTACTTTTTCTTTGAGAGGAGTCGTTTATGTTAATGCATCTGATTTTTGGACCTACGTGCTGTGGAAAGACTGATTTCTCAATCAAGCTGGCTCAAAGGCTGGGATGGCCAGTCATTTCATTGGACCGTGTACAATGCTGTACGCAAATCGCTACCGGCAGCGGGCGGCCCTCGCCGGCTGAAATTGGCTGTACTGAGAGGATCTACTTGGCAGATCGCCCTTTGGTCGAGGGCATTATCGAAGCCGATGCAGCCCATGCGGCACTTAAGTGCGTACTCGAATCGAGTGAAAGCAAGCTAGGAATGATATTAGAGGGCGGCTCGATTTCGCTTTTGAATGCCATAATGAGAGATTCGTACTGGAGCGAAAAATTCACGTGGTGTATTCATCGTTTGCCTCTTTGCGATTCAGCAACTTTTCTTCACCGGGCAAAAAGACGTATCCGGCAGATGCTGAGCCCAGAAGAAGGCGTCCCTTTTCTGCAGGAGCTTGCGATGTACGTTGGGCATTCTGCCGAACTCGGAGTGCTTGAAGGAGTCGTCGGTTATAGGTTTGCGATAACGTTCGCACGAGAGCGCCACCTGTCGCTGGTGGATTTGAAAAAAATAGAGCCTGAGTTAAAGGAGGCACTGATTGACGGCATAGCTCAGGAGTATCTTGACCATGCAAAGTGGCAAGAACGAGACTTCCCAAACATACCGGCCACTTGGAAAGTTCAAGAATTGGACCCGGATATAGTTATAAAGATGGATATTACAAATCTTTATAGTGGTCAAAACCATAGTTGAGCTCAGGAGAAAATTATGACGGCGTTACTCATTTCTGGAATGGGCCCCGAGTACCCTGATAATCAATTGCTTCGAGGTTCATCGTTCGAGGCCCTGCTTAACCCTGCGGTAGCTGCCAACGCGGGGGGAGCTAGGTTTGCCCTAAATAGTCTGCATTATAAAACAGGAGGTGGCCTAGTTTTACCCTTGCTCCGTAAACGTAAGGACGGGGGCGGTGCCAGGGCGGCCAGTATGCCCATGTCCGTCGACGATAAAATATCAAAAGGGCCCAAGAGAACTTTTCACCTCACTAGCTTTACATTAGAGTCAATTCTCACAGGTGCCGATATTGACTTTGATTCAATGTCGACCGAGCACATCTGGAATAATACTGGATTTGAGCCGGCAGGCGAGTACGATACGGTCCTTTTGTCCACCACCTTTATTTGGGATCAGCAAACGCTGCGGCGAGCCATCGGGTGGATCGGACGGCGCTTCCCTGCCAGTAAACTTATATTGGGCGGGCAATACAGTAATCTTAAGTTCCATCAAATCATGGTGGAACATAAAACGGTTAACTTTGTTATTAGAGGCGATGCGGAGATTGCTCTGCCTGACTTGCTTCGAAAACTTGGAAAAGGAGGCGATATAGCGAGCGTTCCCAACCTTGTCTTCCGCGGCGCCCACGACGAGATATGCCTGACGCCAATTGGGTATGTTGATCTTGATTTGCAACCCTCCCCGTCACCCAATGGCTTTTCGCCCGTTGTGCCCTATGAGTCAATGCGGGGGTGCCCATTCACTTGTAAATTCTGTTCATTCCCGGCTGCATCACCTAAATGGAGGTACAAGTCAGCCGACAAGATCGCGCGAGACTGGGAGCGGTACAAGATCCACAACGGTGCTCAATACATTAAGGCACTTGACTCTACATTCACCGTTCCACCAACACGCCTCAGGTCGCTGCTTCCGAAGGTCGAAGCCATTAAGATTCAGTGGGAAGCCTATACCCGTGCCAACTCTATCAACAGCATGGAGCTTGTTCATCAGCTCGAAAACTCCGGGTGCAGTTCATTGTTTATGGGGTTCGAATCAATGAGTGACACTACCTTGCAGTACATGGATAAAAAGGTGACATCACGTGCGAATCGTTTAGCGCTTGAGCTTTTGGCTGAAAGTTCGATCAAACATTTTGTCTCTTTTATAGTCGGCTATCCTGGAGAAAGTCCTGAACTCTTCGAGGCGACCAGACGATTTCTTGTAAATGAGTTTTCTGGCGAATTTGCTTTATATGTTTGTATGCTGCAAGACGAGACTATGCCGCTTTGGGATGACGCGGAAAAGTTTAATATACATGTTGATGATCCTAGCGGAGAGGCGCATATTTGGAGCCACAGCGGGATGGACTCTAAAACTGCCAGACAATTGCAACTGGAGACACTGCGTGAAGTTCGGTGGAACAATGACAACGCAATCTTCAGGTCGTGGCAACATGATTTCGAGTCTCCGTTGATACCTGATAGGACACAGCAGGAAAACACCAGCCTGGAAAAACTAGTTGATCGACTTGGCATGATAAGCGTGGACATTAGCAGTGAGCATCAGGCGCGCAAACTAGAAGTCGAGATTACTAGAAAACTGACTGCGCATGGCATATCGGTTGTACCTAAGGAGGCGCTGCA
>NZ_LJQT01000043.1:0-294 GCF_001400515.1 Pseudomonas meliae
AACCCGGGGCGGTTCAAATGTGTGAATTGCTGGTGGCTATTGGGGACTGGCGAATGGATGCAAAAAAATTTCTCAATACAACCGAATCCCCAGCGTGGGGCCGTCTCAGTCCACGTGCCCAGGCATTGGTAAAGGCCAGTCATCAGTACTATCAAAAAGGTATATTTCCACCCTATGGATTGGTCCCTCTGTCCCCACCGGCCTTGGTCAAGAATGTATTGAATAAAGGGGCAAAGCAGTGACGGACACCAAACAAAAATCTTCACTTCGCCCGTCACTAAGAGGGTGTAGACA
>NZ_LJQT01000444.1:0-1273 GCF_001400515.1 Pseudomonas meliae
AAAAAAACTGATACTCCCCTGGCGAGGGCTGTGAAAATTTTATTTCCATTGTGTTCATGTAGCCTCCTTGCAGTACGTGTCCAGACCTTGCTGTTCGTTTATCCAGTCTAGGAACAAAAACACCGCAAACTGCGCCTGCGCGCATTACCCGGACGGATGGGCTGATGGCACTTGGCAGCGTGTTATCGGCCTTTTGGCTGGAACCCCTGTGCAAGAGAGGTCGCGGCAATTTGCCCTGTAGAGGTTCGGTCAGGTATTTGCGGACTCAAGAACCAAATACTCTAAGCCGCAGCGCTGCTGACCGGGTAATTCACCACAAACAGCCGGTGTTTATCGGACCCGGTTTGCGGGACACTGGGTTCTGCTTTTCATATTCAGGAGTTCAAAGCACACCATGACCGTCAGTGACGACAAATTCACCCGACAGACACTGCAGCGTGTCACGCCGCTGACCAGCAACCTGTTCACCCTGCGCACCACGCGCGACCCTGGTTTTCGCTTTCGGGCAGGACAGTTTGCGCGCCTCGGTGTGACCAAGGCCGACGGCACCACCGTATGGCGTGCCTACTCGATGGTGTCTTCACCGCACGACGAGTTTCTGGAGTTTTTTTCCATCGTGGTGCCGGATGGCGAATTCACCAGCGAACTGAGTCGTCTGCGCGAAGGCGACGAATTGATGGTGGAAAAACTGGCGTTTGGTTATTTGACCCTGGACCGTTTTGTCGATGGCCGCGACCTCTGGCTGTTATCCACAGGTACAGGTGTCGCGCCGTTTCTGTCGATCCTTCAGGATTTCGAGGTCTGGGAGAAGTTCGAGCGGGTGATTCTGGTGTACAGCGTTCGTGAGTCCCGCGAACTGGCCTATCAGCAGTTGATTGGCGAACTGATGCAGCGTGAATATCTGGCTGAATACGCAGACAAGTTCCTGTTTCTACCGACTGTGACCCGCGAACAGCATCCGGGCGCACTAAGTGGCCGCATTACGCAGTTGATTGAAAACGGCGAGCTTGAGCGCGCGGCAGGCATCGCACTGACACCTGAGCATTCCCGGGTAATGCTGTGCGGCAACCCGCAGATGATCGACGACACACGTGCACTGCTCAAACAGCGTGACATGCGCCTGAGCCTGTCACGCAAGCCGGGGCAGGTTGCGGTGGAGACGTATTGGTAAGTGGGGAAGGCAGAACGCTCTGCGTCATACCTCATTGATGCGGCACGATGTTATGTCTTGTACGTATTCAGTGCTTATAGACGCGCTTTTTTATCACGATGG
>NZ_LJQT01000146.1:0-406 GCF_001400515.1 Pseudomonas meliae
TCCAGGACACAGGTCCTGGCTTTTAACTTGTCGCCGCTTGTTACAGGCCTTCGAGGATGTCCGACATGTCGTCGGCGTGCTCTTCTTCCTGAGCAAGAATCTCTTCAAAGATGCGGCGGGTGGTCGGATCGCTGTCACCGATGTATTGAATGATCTCGCGATAGCTGTCGACCGCGATGCGCTCTGCAACCAGGTCTTCGTAGACCATTTCCTTCAGCGTGTTGCCCGCAACGTATTGTGCGTGGGAGTTCTTCGACAGCAGGTCCGGGTTGAATTCCGGCTCGCCGCCCAGTTGCACGATACGCTCGGCCAGCTTGTCGGCGTGCTGTGCTTCCTGCTCAGCATGCTCCAGAAACTCGGCTGCCGCCACGCTCGCCTTGATGCCGGACGCCATGTAGTAGTGGCG
>NZ_LJQT01000146.1:434-751 GCF_001400515.1 Pseudomonas meliae
ACGGTTTCGCGGTCAGCGCTGTAACCTTCAGTCACAGCACCATTCTCAACGTTCTGGCGCGCACGCTGGCGCAGAGTATTTACATCGGAAAGCTGTGATTGCGGTGCAGAAATCATCATTTATCTCCAGGGTTCATCAGGTTTTGCTGTCTCGCTCTGTGTGTTGCCCGGCAGGATCAGCAAAGGTTGTGAGTGCTGGAGGAGGGGAAAAGTTTTATCGGATTTTCGCCGGTGCGGGCGGTTGTGACTGAATGTAAAAATATAAGAAACGAGTGCTGAACACTGCGGTCCCAACCATGGGGAGTATCAGTTTTTTTG
>NZ_LJQT01000432.1:0-1960 GCF_001400515.1 Pseudomonas meliae
AAACCCGGGGCGGTTCACCTGCTCTCCATTCAACAGGTTATCGAAGAGCGCAGTGAACCTCGTGCGAACCGTTGGATCAGTCAAACGGTAACACTTGGGAAGATCGGTAATTTCAAAACGGCTGCCCTGACGTTCCAGTGCGTGAGCCAGGGCACTCTCTTCAATCGCAATGCCCAGTGCATCCAATTGCAGCGGCGTACTCAATTCCGGAAGATTCTCGCCGTGCGCGACGATCATGCTCGACTCCGGAAGCGTGTGCCCGGCACAGAACGCCGGACCGTTGGCACTCAACGGCAAGGCGAAAATAATCGCCCCCTTCCAGGCTGTACCACTCTTGACCAAGGCCTGATTAGAGCGGTCGCGGACCAGTTGCAGCCAGTCCGAACGGAATTCCGTCAGCTCGCCTTCAAAGCCACCGGGCGTCACCTGGTCGTAACGAACCTGCCAGCCGCTGAGGTTGCGACCGTGCTCGTCGATGTCACAGGTTTGAAAACTCCGCAGGTGAGGTGGCGGTGCCGCGTCAATCGAAGCCTTGTTTGTCTCCACATAACGACTACTCATCGGCCTTGCCCCTTAATACGTCTCAAGGTCATGCGGCTAAGTGAAGGCAAGTTTCATTCCGGCAGCAAGGAGTTTGGGTGATTAATACAGCGAAGCTACCAAACTGCTTTCAAGCTTCATAAAAACTATGCTCGCTTCAAATAGAAAGCGTCCCGTTGAGTCATGGTGTAGGCCCACTCGCTGTCACAGCAAGACAAGCGGCCATCGCTCTCGAGTACTGATCACGTACACTGGCAATATATCATCACGCATCTCGACCAAGGTATGTGCCGTCGATTACGCTTCAGCTGGCAT
Organism: Pseudomonas meliae; assembly: GCF_001400515.1. NCBI lineage: Bacteria > Pseudomonadati > Pseudomonadota > Gammaproteobacteria > Pseudomonadales > Pseudomonadaceae > Pseudomonas > Pseudomonas meliae. The sequence goes on from NZ_LJQT01000432.1 coordinate 856, forward strand.
AAGTATGGAAAACAGCACATGCCACAAAGAAGAAACCTGAAAGACTCTATTTTCATACCCTTGAAGCTGTCTCAGCTGATCGGCCTTTTCAGTTGGATTATCAGCTGGTATGTGAATCCGTCTATTGAGCAATCACTGGATATATTTATTTATTGCGCTCTGGCGGGGGCGACGCTGTCAATCATTGTCACTTCCAACAGCAGAAGCATGACGACGTGGCGCCTGTTCGGCATTATCTACATGACCTCACTTACCGTTCTGTTCAAGGTACAAATCGAACGCATGGGCGTAGAGGCGTCGATGTGGGGATTGGTTGTCACTTCCCTGCTCATCACGGGAATGAGCGTATTCTTCGTCAAGTTTATTGACTACGTCGCTGCGGCTGCTCTGATCTGGTTGATCATGTGGCAAACGGACCTGACGGCAGTCGGCGTCGACCATGCGCCTTTGTCTTATGTTTTCCTGATCAGCTCGACCTTGTTGGGCGGCTCCCTGAATGCAACCTTCCTGAGCCTGGTCATGCAGACCATGGCGGCGAGTGATCGCTACCAGAAGCTGTCAGAGACCGACACGCTGACGAACGCCCCAAATCGCCGTGCTCTGGTCGCCAGCCTGGACAACGCACTGACGTCAGATGATAAGTCCTCGCTGTGGTTCGCAATGCTTGATCTGGATAACTTTAAAAGCATCAACGACAACCATGGCCACGACGTGGGTGACAATGTCCTTATATGTTTCGCAACACTCATAAAAAACACAACGGGGCTGGTCAACTTTGGTCGCCTGGGGGGAGAAGAGTTTGGCGTGATGTTATCCGCAGCAAACGCAGCAGACGCCATAGCGGCAATGGATCATTTATTGATGCACGCCCAAAAAGACCAAACAGCGAAAATGCCCTATTCATTCAGTGCAGGTATTGCAAGTTTGGCTCGGGCAAAAAACGTCAATGACCTGTTGAAAGAAGCCGATGAAAATTTGTATCTCGCCAAACGGAGCGGCAGACAATGTATTGCCTTTGAAGGCAGGATAGTTTCCGCGACCGCTGGAAGTGTGGAAAAGCAGAACCAAGGGGTGAAATCGGTTAATACGGGAGTATCAGTTTTTT
>NZ_LJQT01000500.1:0-345 GCF_001400515.1 Pseudomonas meliae
TCTTGAACAGGCCGTTTGACTCGCGGATCACCTGTTCAACACACATAACGTGAGCTGATTATGGCGTTCACTGCGGTTTTGTGCAAGCCGTCAAAAGTGAAGCCTTCAGTTCACCGCTGAACGGTGGACTTATGGAAAAGATTTTTCAGCTGCTGTGCGACCTCGATGACAGCACCCTGCCCCCCCAATTGACCCCTTGCGTCACACCCTTTCACCGCGTTGGCCAAGGCGGTGAAGCATGAGCCACGACAACGCGATCAGTCTTGCCCTCGCGACCTCATCCACGGCCAACACCGATCCGCTGGCCAGCAGCACCCACCTGCCTCCGGCCCGTTTCTTCGAAGA
>NZ_LJQT01000210.1:0-799 GCF_001400515.1 Pseudomonas meliae
AATGGGCTTTTTCAGAGGATGCTTAAGGAAGTCGAATCTCACGCCTCTTACCTCGGACTCGACCAGTGGGTTTGTATAGTCTCTGTCGAGATATTTGCCCACGAGTTCTCCAAGCTTTTCGGGGCTTTTTTCCCAATCATAATGGGCCCAGTCGCGTAGCGCGGTTATACTGCTGCCAGCATCTATTCCGACGTTTTCATTATATCTATAAGCGCTTGCAATGCAGGTTGCAAGAACAAGGTCTTTGTAGTTTTGTGCATGGGTTCGATACATTCCCTCTGGTGACAGTGACGGTGACATGGCAGATGCAAAGATATTAGGTGTGGCGAGGGTAAAAGAAATTAGGATGGCTGCACGAAACGACTGCATTACGTGAGGCTCCAGAAATTTGCTTGGTCTGTCCGATAGTTGACGCCAGGTTCGTTGAAATAGCAATGGTCGTAGCAGATACTGCCGTCAAACAAAGTCGCATGTCCTCGAGCGTCCGACCAGCCTGATATTTCAAATACTATGATGCCTTTTTTGCTGGCCAATGGTCCGCTATCAGAAGGCGGGTATTTGACGATTTCTGGTTTTCCCCAGTTTCTCATCAGGAAGTTTTTAAGATCATTAAAGCGGAAAAAATATTGATTTTGATCTTCTCCGGATACTGTCTGGTCTGGTGTTTTTGGGATTTTTGCTTCTGTGTAATTTAGAATGTAGCTCATTCTTACGGCGCAGGTATTTTTCCATCTTGCCAACGCATCAGGATTATTTATATTCTGCGCCACAAACCCTCCAAGGAAGCTCCGAGCAAGGC
>NZ_LJQT01000036.1:0-8472 GCF_001400515.1 Pseudomonas meliae
TTGCTCGGAGCTTCCCTAGTTTTTTGCAAACGGCTTTGCGGCGAATGATCTGCATGGCTACCTCTGCGCTCTATCAATTGCATGCAGTGTCAGCAGAGGGCATTCCCAGGTCACGGATTCCGGCTTTATTATTTTCGTGCTCGAAAATCCGTGGTTCACAGGCTCCATCAAAGGCGGTGTGGGGACGGGGGGCAGCTAACGGTTGCGAATAGGTAGCAAGCACCAAAGTGTATATGGAGGTGACTATATTTTTTTCATCCGCACGTGAAACCCATGTATTTCGGGCCCTACAGGCCAGATCTACGGTTTAACGTGTAGGCCATAGGCAGCGTCCAGCGGGATCTCGGCAACTGCAGATTCCTCCATCACGAAAGCCCCATTATCCGGGGCTTTCGCGTTTCAGGCATTGGCACCGTCGGCTGGCTACACGATTGCAGACGCCCTCAAATTATTTGATGGGGATGTCTATTTTTCTATGTAAAATGTCGTTTTTTTACCGCCGCTCATCCACGTCATTTAAACATTCATGTTTAACGCAGGCAGATGTTTCAAGACGGCGACTGATCAGCGATCGTTTCCACGGACCAGGCAGAGCCTTGTCATAACCCAAGGTAGATACTCTTTTGAAGATCTTAGTAACAGGCGGTGCTGGTTTCATCGGTTCGGCAGTGATTCGGCACATCATTGCCAATACAGCCGACTCAGTCGTCAATGTCGACAAACTGACGTACGCAGGCAATCTTGAATCACTTCAGTCGGCCGATCAAAGCGAGCGTTATGCCTTTGAGCACGTGGACATCTGCAACCGCGAAGACCTGGACCGGGTTTTCAAAGAGCACCAGCCCGACGCTGTGATGCACTTGGCAGCCGAATCGCACGTAGACCGCTCCATCACGGGTCCGTCGGAGTTCATCCAGACCAATATCATAGGCACCTATGTACTGCTTGAAGCAGCACGCAGCTACTGGAGCCAGCTGGACGAAGTGCGCAAAGCCAGCTTCCGCTTTCACCACATCTCGACTGACGAAGTGTATGGCGACCTGGAAGGCCCTGAAGATCTCTTCACCGAGACAACGCCTTACCAGCCAAGCTCACCCTACTCGGCCAGCAAGGCCAGCTCCGACCACCTGGTACGCGCCTGGAGCCGCACCTATGGCCTGCCGACCCTGGTAACCAACTGCTCGAACAACTACGGTCCATGCCATTTCCCGGAGAAGCTGATCCCACTGATCATCCTCAACGCACTGGAAGGCAAGCCGCTGCCTATCTATGGAAAAGGCGATCAGGTTCGTGACTGGCTCTATGTCGAAGACCATGCCCGCGCACTGTACAAAGTTGTGACCGAAGGCGAGATCGGCGAGACCTACAACATTGGTGGCCACAACGAGAAACAGAACATCGAGGTGGTCAACACCGTTTGCGCGCTGCTCGACCAACTGCGCCCGGATTCAGTCCATCGTCCGCACGCCAGCCTGATCACTTACGTTCAGGACCGCCCGGGCCACGACCTGCGCTACGCTATCGATGCCAGCAAGATTCAGCGCGAGCTGGGCTGGACGCCGGAAGAAAGCTTCGAATCGGGTATTCGCAAAACAGTACAGTGGTACCTCGATAATCCTGAATGGGTTGCTCATGTAAAGAGCGGAAGCTACCAGCAATGGATCGACAAGAACTACACAGCGCGCGCCGATAAATGATGAAAATTCTTCTTTTGGGAAAAAACGGCCAGGTCGGCTGGGAGTTGCAGCGCTCACTTGCAGTAGTGGGTGAAGTTATCGCGCTTGATCGCCATACCGTCTCGACGGCATACGGTGACCTTTCTGGCGACCTGTCCAATCTGGAGGGGTTACGCAATTCGATTCGTCGCATTCAACCTCAGGTTATAGTCAACGCCGCAGCCTATACCGCTGTCGACAAGGCCGAAACCGAGCGTGAGCTTGCGCACACGGTCAATGCTCTGGCCAGCCAGGTAATGGCAGAAGAGGCACACACGCTGGACGCGCTGTTGGTTCACTACTCGACCGACTATGTGTTCGACGGTTCGGGCAACACCGCATGGAAAGAAAGCGATGTCGTGTCGCCGGTCAACTATTACGGCGCAACCAAACTTGAAGGCGAGCAACTTATAGCTGCCTCAGGTTGCAAGCACCTGATCTTCCGTACCAGCTGGGTTTACGCGGCACGTGGTAACAACTTTGCCAAAACCATGTTGCGCCTCGCGAAAGATCGCCCAACGCTCAATGTGATCGCCGATCAGATTGGCGCACCTACAGGTGCGGAGTTGCTGGCCGACATAGCGACGGCTGCCCTACTTCAAACGCTGGCGAAGCCGGAGCTATGTGGCATTTACAACCTGGCACCGGCCGGTGAAGTGTCATGGCATGCTTACGCGCAATACGTGATTGATTTCGCCCGCGCCAACGGGGAACCCTTGGCAGTGGAAACGATCAATCCAATCGGTACGATCGAGTACCCGACGCCAGCGCAACGCCCTCTGAATTCGCGTCTGAACACAGAAAAGCTGCGCCACAATTTTTCTCTGCACCTGCCTGACTGGCAAAATGGTGTAGCCCGAATGCTCATGGAAACTCTGAACAAATGACCACCATTAATCGTAAAGGCATCATCCTGGCCGGCGGCTCGGGCACTCGTCTGCACCCGCTTACCCTTGGCGTATCCAAGCAGATGCTGCCTATCTACGACAAGCCGATGATTTTCTACCCTCTGTCTGTGCTGATGCTGGCAGGTATGCGTGAAGTCCTGATCATCTCCACACCAGAAGACTTACCGAGCTTCCGCAAGTTGCTGGGTGACGGCAGCCAATATGGCATTCAGCTCACCTACGCAGAGCAACCAACGCCTGATGGCCTGGCACAAGCCTTCATCATCGGCGAAGAGTTCATCGGTGAAGATCCTTGCTGCCTGATTCTGGGCGACAACATCTTTTACGGTCAGCACTTCTCCGACAACCTGCGCTCGGCCAGCCAACAGTCCAGCGGCGCTACTGTCTTCGGTTACCACGTTTCCGATCCTGAGCGCTTTGGCGTTGTAGAGTTCGACGAAACCGGTCGCGCCTTGAGCATTGAAGAAAAACCTGCCGCACCGAAGTCGAGCTATGCCGTAACTGGCCTGTACTTCTATGATAATCAGGTTGTTGAAATCGCTAAAAACATTAAGCCTTCCGAGCGCGGCGAGCTGGAAATCACTGATGTAAACCGTGTCTATCTTGAACAGAAGAGTCTGACGGTAGAAATACTGGGACGTGGCTTTGCCTGGCTTGACACGGGCACTCATGACTCCCTGCTAGAAGCCAGCCATTTTGTGCACACTATTGAGCAGCGCCAAGGCTGGAAAGTCGCGTGCCTTGAAGAAATTGCCTTCACCAACAAATGGATTACTGAAGCCCAGCTCGCCAAACAAGCCGAGAAGCTCAAGAAAACGGGTTATGGCCAATACCTGCAAAAAATATTAGAACTCAAACACTTCTAATCAGAACACGCAAAACTTCTTCATTATAGGTAACCCATCGGCATGCAATCAACGCTTCCAAATGTAGTTGTCTTGCTAGCTGCCTATAATGGAATTAAATGGATAGACCAGCAATTAGATTCAATACTGGCTCAGCAGGATATCAATGTAACAATCTACATAAGCATAGACCCCTCTTCCGATGGAACGGAAAAGCGGTGCACGGAATACTCTACCAAACACCCCAACGTGATAATACTGCCTCCGGCAGGGGCGTTCGGTGGTGCGGCACGTAACTTTTATCGACTAATAAAAGACGTCGACTTCTCCTCATTTGATTACGTAGCGTTTTCTGATCAAGATGACATTTGGCACGACCAAAAAATTGCCAGAGCGCACTCAAGTCTGAAAACAGGAGCCTTTAGTGCCTACTCCAGTAACGTAATAGCGTTCTGGCCAGATGGCCGCCGCCTTGTAGTCGACAAAGCTCAGAGACAGGTAAAGTGGGACTACCTGTTTGAAGCTGCAGGCCCTGGATGCACATACGTACTAAAGCGAGAGCTGGCAGATGCGTTCAAGCATTCATTAATCGCTAACTGGGATCAGGCGCAGAACGTAAGCCTTCATGACTGGTACTGTTATGCGTTTGCACGACGTCATGATTACAAATGGTTTATTGATCCGCTTCCCGGCATGGACTACCGGCAGCATGCTCATAATGAGATAGGGGTCAATGCAGGCGTTGCATCAGCTAGAACCAGGCTCAAAAAAATCATGAAAGGCTGGTGGGGCTCACAAGTATTATTAATTAACAAACTGACAGAGACCAAGAGATCCAGCTTAAAATACACAAAAAAACAAGGCCGGTTCTTTTTTATAAAGCTCATAGGTCATGCATACGAGTGCCGTAGGCGCCCCCGTGACAAACTTCTTTTTGCGGCGGCATGTATCATTGCAGCATTGACGGTGCCTTCAACAGCGACCGACGAAGTATCGATCAAAGAGATTCCCCCTGAGAGGAATCCCTGAGACTATGATTTTAGTGCTGCTGATCCTTTAACGCTTTCGCAGAATCAATATGAGCATCTATGAGCTTTTTCAGCTCTTCAAGTAAAGACAGGTTATTCATTGGATTTTGTGCGGTGGCCAAAAACATATCCTGGAACCGGCCATAACGGAGCTGATCAAGCTCGATCTGATTCTCAAAGAAACCGTCTTCTGGTATTTCGCTTCTATTTTGCGCCATTCCTTTTCGGAGAAATGAAACACCAGAGTATACATGCAAAGACTCAATCTGCCAATCAGGTACCGTGGCCTTCATTTCAGGGGACAGTAAATTATTGCGATTAATTATATCAATGGACTGCTTTAGCCATCTTACTGGCGTATCCAGATAATCCTTGGCTAACGTAGACCCGTCGTAAACAGGCCAGTAAGCAGTAAAGTAATCTTCAAGTATGTAGTATCCTCCCGGTGAAACATGCGCGATCAGCGAGAACATACTGGTCAACTGGTCAGACCGTTTGTGGCTGCCATCATCAATGATTACGTCAAACGGGCCATGCTCCTGCGCAAAGGCCTCTAATGCGGCAGAGTCCCCTTGGTCACAGATGAACGTTTTGATACGATCCGAGTCAAGTTCATCCTTGGGATAAATATCCAGCCCATAGATATCCGCAAGAGGAAATACTTTTTCCCACAATTTAAGAGAGGCCCCACCGATCTCACGCCCCTCACCGCCGATTCCGATTTCAAGCAGTTTGAACGGACGGTCAATGTACTCCTGAAGATGAGAAGCATAAAACGGATGATAGTTATGAGGGACGATTTTATCGCACCCAAACTCTTCACCCACTTCCCTTAACAGCTCAATAAACTCTTGTTTGCTTTTCATGACGAAAAAATCTCCTTGATGAAGGACCGATGCTCATCGCTCCAGGTTTCATCCCAGGATTTAGGCCAATTGATAATGGCATTTTCATATCGGGCTTTAACATCACGTGTACGCAATACACCTTCTTGTATCGCTGCAGACAGCTCATACAATCCCGGATGCGCAGGAATAATGTTCCCGGATATGCCCTTCAAATATTCAGGGGTCTTGGTTTCAAACGTATTTGTAACAACAATTGCTCCGGACGCAGCAAGGTCCATGGGAATCAAACTTGGGTGAGGGGAGGACATCAAGGTCAGACACAAATCAAATGTCTTGGTGATTGCCTCATACTCGTCCAGCGGCATCCGGGGCAGTTGTTTGACCTCGACGCCATTCGCCAGCTGCACAGTCGTGTTACCGATACCCATGCCGAAGAACTCCCACTCGTCAGCGTCGAAAGCGCCTTTTGAGTAAGCATCGATTAATGAAAGCGCAGCCATTTCGAACATATTTCTGTTTACCGCGGGGCGGCTATAGAAAACAAAACGTTTTTTGGATGAGCTTTTCTCTTTAGAAAATTCTTCTGCAGAATAGATAGAAGACGAGTAGGCATTATCAAAACTCATGCTTCTATAAGCGGCCTCGGTCGAAATTATTTTTTCACGCTTAAGGTACTCAAGTAAGGCACTCGATGACGACAACGTGTGGTATTTAAAATCATACGAGTTACGCGCGATGCAGTACAGACTGTTAAATGGATAGAACGCTGCTTCATAGTCCTGGATAAGATACAGGAATGATTTACCACCGGTATGGCTGGCAATTTTATCTGCGAAATAAGCGCTGTACCAAACGGTAGCAACACTATTGTCATGAGGCGAGACGACTAATGGTTCAGCACGAGAGCCTATGTACTCAACTTCTACCTCGTCAAGAAGCCGCTCCATAGATGGAAATTTTTTCAAAGCCTGCCGGAATTCGTCTTCTACATAGTAGAAGTTATCAAACAGCACCATGCGCACCTGAAAACCCTGTTGCCTTATAAACAAGGCGATATTGAACACACCAAAAAAACCAGCTGAAATGGTATTAAGTGTAAAGGCAGGCACAAGCACATTTATACGCTTGGGTGCATTTTCATCGACGACAACGTCCGGAAGATCATAGGCCCGGTTAACCATCAAATTTAAAAGATGGGCATCATAGACCTGCGGTCGCTCGATTTCAGATTTTTCCTGCTCACGCATCATCTTGGAGAGTGGCAAAAATATATTCACCACCTTCAGTGCATAAAAAGCCACTTTCACGCGCAAAGGCAATGCCGCAGGCGACTTATTTTCGCGAAGCGTAGCCAGCGCAAGTCGGCACGCATAAGGGCCTAAAGCCTCAAATGCGATCATCTTCATGATTCTCAGAACTCCAGCTTTGCTCATAACCTGCTCTCAATGTTGTTAATTTCAACAATTCCGCCCGCTTCGAGCTTAATTGTCTTATTACAGAACTTGTTAATTATATCTTTTGAATGCGAAGCCATGATGACGATCTTTGAACTACTCATCATGTCTTGCATGCGCTGACGCGCTTTGTCTTGAAACGCCTCGTCGCCCACACCGAACACTTCATCAATCAAGAGAATGTCACTGGGGTACAATGTAGAGATCGAGAACAACAACCTCAGCTGCATGCCAGAAGAATAAGTCCTTATAGGCAAATCAAGGTACCCACCCAAGCCCGAAAACTCTTCGATCTTATGTATATCTTCTTTGACCTGCTTCAACGAGTACCCGTAAAGTCTGGACAGCCTTTCTATATTTGCCCTGCCGGTCAGCTCATGATCTGTTCCAACACCCAGCTCGAACAGGGCTCTTACCGAACCTGATATAGATCGAACGCCGGAGGTGGGCGTATAGATACCCGCCAACATACGCAGCAAACTGCTCTTGCCAGCGCCGTTGTGACCAATCAGGCCTATTCGGTCGCCTTCCTTTACGCTTAGGTTGATGTCTTTTAGCGCATGGATATGAATGGTATGAGTGTTATCACTGGAAATTGCCCCCCCCGTTGTCAGATTTACCAACTGACGTCGCAGAGATCCGCCCAACTCAGTGATGACTGGAAACTTTAATGAAACATTATTAAGCTCTATAGATGCCATATTAGATCCAGAATACTATGTTTTTCTTGCAGCGACTGAAGACAACTGAAACCAGGCACCAACCTACAACACTTAGAACAAACATATTCAGGTAGTCTTGTTCAATGATCGGCAGGGAAACAAGAGGATTCTTGACAAGCGAGAACAGCGTGGCGATAGGGTTGTAATCAAACCAAACGACCGACGCTACCACATCTGACTTTTTGTAAAGAATCGGCGTCAAAAAAAACAGCACAGGCATCAATGCATCGATAGACGGTCCCAAGTCACGAAAACGCGCGCCCATCGTTGAAATCAGAAGCGACAACCAACTCAAGTTGATCAGAATAATCAATAGCCCGAGCAACGCCCACAGAAAGTTTTCAACACTTGGGAAGCCATAGATAAAAAAGACAACAAGAATAATACTTATATTGTGGGTGAAGTTTATTAAATGCTTCAACAGAAGTCGCAAGGTGTGAATCGACAAGGGCAACGAGTAGTTTCTTATAATTGCAGCCTGATTACTGAAGCAACCCGCCGATTCGGAAATGACTCCCGACATCATGAACCAAAGAACAAGTCCCACTGCAAGGTTGGGGAGCATCGTCGGCAAGTCCACGTTCATCACCGCGCTCCAAACCACGCCTAGCCCTAGCACGCCCAAGGCGGTGCCCAAGGTTATCCACCATGGCCCCAACATGCTTCTTGCATACCGCGCTTTGGTATCGCTGATCGCAAAGTGAAGCCAGATATCTCGTCTGCGTAGAGCCGCTATTATATCTTTCATTCCCTCTTTCATTGCTGCTTCAATACCTTTTCGCATGGGAGAAGACTGGAATCTTCAAAGTATTCCAACTGGGAGAACGGTAATGCATTTTGATCCTTGACTGACAAGGTTGGCTGAGTAGACAGCGCAGGCCATTGAATGCCAATGTCTGCGTCATCCCACCTCAAAGACCGTTCAGACTTAGGGAGGCGCTGATTTATTCGA
>NZ_LJQT01000036.1:8491-9040 GCF_001400515.1 Pseudomonas meliae
TAGAATAAATCAGCGTCTCCTTAGGGTCATAATAATTAGTTGTCTTGTACAGAAATTCAGCACTGTCGCTCAGCACTATAAAGCCGTGCGCGAACCCTTCAGGTACCCACAGCTGCTTTTTATTCTCTTCACTTAAGTACTCTCCCACCCACTTGCCAAAGAAAGGAGAGTCTTTTCTCAAGTCGACAGCCACGTCAAAGACTTCACCTTTTATGACCCTGACTAGCTTTCCTTGTGGGTTCTGGATTTGATAATGCATGCCACGCACCACCCCGCCCGCTGACTTGGAGTGGTTGTCCTGAACAAAATTCACTTTGCGATTTACAGCCGAATCAAAAACCTGCTGATTAAAACTTTCATAAAAGAAACCCCGTTCGTCACCAAATACTTTCGGAGCAAAAAGAATAACGTCAGGTATTGCAAGCTTTATAGATTCCACCTTAACCTCTGAAAAATAACAGACAAAGCGACCCCTCACGATAGCATGGACAATACCTCCCTGGCTACGCCTTAACTTTAATTTAACTATTATCGTTAAGAGGGTGTAGA
>NZ_LJQT01000041.1:0-4713 GCF_001400515.1 Pseudomonas meliae
ACCCGGGGCGGTTCAGTGACTTTGGTCTGCCTTCCAATGTCAGCTTGAGTGCTCATGCGCTACCTCAGTAAATATCGAGTTGGAGGGTGACTTTCTGACCCATCTGGGAGAGGGTTATGAAAGGAGTCACGGGTAAGCGGTACACACGAGTTCCATCGCCGGAAGCGAGCGTGTTATCGAATGCAGTTTGGAAGTCCTGTCTGGTTCGGACGTAAAGATTCCCGTCGTACTGCCAAATCTGGGTTTGAGAAGGAACTGCGCCTTGCGCCTTCACCTGCTTGGCGTCCTTTGGCGGGATTCCATCCAAGAACGCCTGCAACAGGTCGTCGTACAGCGCGATCTTGCCAGGCCCCATCACAGCAGCTTTGGCCAGTGGGCCTCGACCTGGAACACGAAGGTCAAGTCGAGCGTCGTAAACCCTCGCGCGGTCCTTATCTCCATCTGGTTCGCCGCTGACGATCTTGACGATTACCGGCGTCGTTGCCCCTTCCAAGTACAAAGCCAGGCTCCCAGTCTCATAAGGCGATGGAGTCGACACGACGACTGTATGAGTTCCTTGCAGCCATTCAGCGGTGTAAAGATCTGGGTTAGATACGCGTGGCGTTGCTGCCAGTGGCCAAGGTGCTCCTGTTGAATCCAGAACAATTAAGTTGGACAGCTCGCCTGGAACTACACGTAGCACAGGCATCGACGCTCCAGGGCTCAGATCAACAGACACGCTGGAAATACGGGGAATACCCCGCACTGGCTGCCAAGCCTTGGCCTTGCGCGTGTTCTCCAAAGCTTGACGCATTTGTTTGATTTGCTCAGGTGTGAATGGCTGAGCAACCTCCATGGCACTGTCAAAGTGCTCATTTTCAGGAGGGTTTAGCGGGGGCAGAGGAGCAGTGCCGTTTTGCGGTTGACCTCCCGCGGGTTCCCCCGAAACCGCATAATTGGCCGGTCCGTAGTTACTCTGCGGAAATGCATTCTGCATCTGAGGATTCACCCCAGGCTGCGCTGCGCCAGGCGCAGCTGGAAAACCTGGCTGTCGAGCAGGGCCTTCAACCCGAACCCATTGTCCGCCGCTTGGCGCTTGAACCGGCTGTTGTTGTGGTTGGGCTACTGGCTGCTGTTGTGGTTGGGCTTGCGCACCATTGGCTTGCTGCTCTGCATGAGCCGTACCGATCGCGAGCGCCAAAACAGAAGCGACGAAGACTGATTTCATCATTTTTGAATTCCTCATTACCTGGGCGTGGTGACAATGCCGTCCAGCCCTACACCCACGACGGAATCCAGTGTGGGAATACGTGCGACAGGCACTTTGGCGATGAATCGCTTGGGTTGAAGGTCGGTGGTTTGTCCCACCAATTTGATCTCGATCGGGACTTCGATATGGCGTATGTACACACCGTCAACCATCTCGGATTTCACAAGAACCCCGGTTTCGGTAGTGACAGTCATGTTCATGCGCTTGGTTTTGACGAGGTCCAGGTAACCTGCTGACTGGAGCTGATCCAGGTACTGCGCGAACCCACGTTTAGTCCAATCGCCACGAACGTTTTCAAGCTGTTGCCTGTAGTCAGTGAAATTGATTGTCATCGAGCGGTTCAGCGCGTCTCGGGCAAACTGAATTGCCTCGGCATCAGTGATGTATGGTTCATCCAGAGGAACCAACCTGATGATGCGAAGCCCGTCGGCCGCGAAATACACGTAATGCGGATGCATCACAAACCAACCGAACACGCAGTTCAGGCCGATCGACATCACAAGACCCCAAGAAAGGACCAGGTTTGACTTGACGATGCTGGTCGTATGCTTGGCCACCTGCTTGCGGTCATTCAGATCGCGTGCAATTGGGTCGATTACATCTTGGTTTTGATGAAGCCTTTCAGCAATTACCTTCAGCTCTTGTTCAAATGCTGCCCGCCCGAGATCTTCACTCGATCCGAGCTTGGCTGAATTAGGCGCTGCGGCGTCCTGAATGTCGGTCATGTGTGTCCCTCCGTTTTCCGTATTCTAACCATGATGCGGAATCGGTCAACACAAAAACACTATTGTCTTGCCAGTAATCACGAGGGCCGCAAGGTTTCGAGGTTTACGCCATACCTACAATACGAAAATGCCGGTAGTGGCAGAATGATTTCATGTCGGTTCGTACTTCACCGATTTTTTCCGGTTCACTTCGTATTTCACCGACAAAAAAGGCGCTGTAATGCGCTCTCTACCCCCCAAATAACGGGCCTTTGGAGGGTTTCACTGGCATATGAATGCAGGAGACGTGTCGTGACCACCGTTAACACTCGATCAACATGGTTCGTACATCACCGATGAGGTTTTTTTTCTCGAGGAACAACTCGTATATCGCCGATTTCCAGTCTCGTACATCACCGATACCTGGCTCGTATATCGCCGATGAGCAAACTCGTATTTCACCGACGCTCATTGAGCCTGATGGACCCCAAATCAATAGGCGGATACACAAAGGGGGTTGGAGGTAGATGCAGGTGACCGGTCGCACAAACGTGCAGATTGTATAGTGAAAATCGGTTCTGGAATCAGCACGAAAGCCAGTAAATACGCGGGTTTCAGCGGGTTGACGGGAGAAATGTGAGGCTCTAGCCTTCGCCACAACCTGCTCAATGAATGGCACTTTTTAGGAAGGTTTTATCGAAAGGCCGAGCGTTTTTTAGAGTGATCCGGCCACGTTGCCGGGCAAAAAAAAGAGCCCACACATCTGGTCCTGGCAGATCGATGACGTGAGGGCCCCTTTCAGGTAATTCGAGTATGGACACCTGCATTCTGCTGCGCAATACGTGGCATGAGCTTTTTCGCCCTGAATTTGCTGGCCTTTTCATTGAGGCCTCTTGGTGAACAATCTCATCACCAAAGGTTCGACGGCTCCGGCGCACCCTGGATACTTCCAGCCCGTGTCAGCTATGAGCCGTGTCCTCGAAGAGGCCGCATACCTGGCACGCTGCAGCGACAACAAAACTGCTATGAGGGTGCGTCCGCGAGAATACGCGATCCGCTACCCCTACATGCAGGTGAACCGTCCCGGTCGCGTGTCATGGCTCGTTTTCGATCTGGACCATGCCAACTCCCTGATTTGGGAGGAGCATGGTTTGCCATCACCAAACCTCATTGTGCGTAATAGAAACTCCGGCAACTCGCACCTCTACTACGCGATTGCGCCGGTATGTACTACTGAGAAAGCCCGTGAGAAGCCAATCGAGTACATGAAAGCCGTCTACGACAGTATGGCTGCGTTGCTCAAAGCAGATCCTGATTATCACGGTGGTCCAGTTGCTAAAACACCAGGCCACCCCTGGTGGCTAACCACCGAATTGCACAATCATGTCTATGAACTGGGCGAGCTTGCTGAAGAGCTGGATCTGGCCAGGCCGATGCCTTTGTGGTCGAAAGGACCAGATATGGATGCAGTCTCCCATTCGAGGCACTGCACCTTGTTCGAACGTGTTCGTTTCTACGCTTACAGCATCGTCAATGCAGAGCGAGCGGATGGTTACTTCGAATCTTTTTACTCCAGGGTGCTTGCCCAGTGCCATAACGACAACCGTTTCCGCACTCGAGAGCGTTATAACGACCTGCCCTTGTCATCAGTGCGAGCCACTGCGAAATCGATTGCTCGCTGGACCTGGTCGCACTACTTCGGTCGAGGCGACTACCACCGAGGCGTTATGGAGCTTGATAGGTCGCTGCCGTTGGAAAAGCGGCAAAGCATGGCAGCTAATAGAACACATTCAGTCAGGAAGAATCAGACCGAACACAAGATCCGTCGAGCCTGTCGGCAGTTGATCTCAAGTGGAGCAGCTCTCACGCAAACCGCGATCGCACAGGCAGCAGGCGTGTCTCGGCAAACTGTGGCCAAGTACAAATCAGTCATCGCTGAATCACAGACCCCATCGGTTGTACCACTGCGAACGAAACAAACACCTTCTCCCAGCTCTGCGTGCTTGCCGGCAAGTCAAGACAGTGGGTGTGAGCCAACAGATGTCACTGTAAAGAATGCTGTATATCAGGTACCTGCCCCCTCCGGGGCTGCTTTGCTTCCGTCGTTGCCTGATTAGACCGGTAGGTTGTGCGGTCACATTGGGAGTGTTTCGACACACTGAACCACCAGCTTTCGATTCACTTGCCTCTTGAATTGCTTTTACGTCGACCAGGTGTGAGCCTTCTGTCTGAGAGGGCATGCTCCTACGAGAATTCTGGTGATGCTTACCCTTGCAACCCCCTTAGATTTCAACGTAGACCATCCTTTTTTTTCGGTGACGTGCTTAACCATCGCCGATTCCTAATTAGGGCCAGATCCTCTAAAAACCTCTAGCGTACGTACGTACGTACGCTATAATTCTTCCTGAAGCGTCCCTGCTTTCCCGGCGGCTACCGGGTTGAATTTTTCTAGGAGTGTTTAGGATGAATCCTGTGCAAATGGGCTTGAGTTTTGATGAAACGGTTGCTGAAACTGCTTTCAGTGGTAGTGAGAGCTGGTCATCGCCTGAGTACACCCACGATGCTTACAATGCTTTGTTGGATACTGCATTTGCCCGTTTGCACACAGTGCCTACCGAGATATTTCCATTTTTTCAGCAAGGTATTGAATCCTGCTTCCAAGCCCTTTTGCAGGAAAAACGCTGCGGTACCGATACCGTTCAATCCGGTTCGTTTTCTTGGCGATCTGCATTGCCGGTATCCTTGATGCATAGGAATTTC
>NZ_LJQT01000364.1:0-215 GCF_001400515.1 Pseudomonas meliae
GCATAGAGCGTACGCGTGCGATGCAGGTCAGTGACCTTATCAATCTGACGAGCATGGTTGCTGAAGGGCTGCATGATCGTAGCCGGTCGCAACAGAACTTCCCGGCGTCGGACAATGCCCAGTTCAAGATTGAAACAGCCCCTCGCACATCCGAATACCCGGTTTGGCTGGCCGTGCCGCCTGATGATCGTGATAAGGCTCGACTGTCTGCCGGA
>NZ_LJQT01000364.1:228-479 GCF_001400515.1 Pseudomonas meliae
AAAGAGGAAAAGCTGTGGTTTGCCAGACCTGGATGTGACCTTGATCGCATCACCGGCTGGTTGCCTGATCCAAGCCGCCGCGCTGGGGGAGGGGACGCCGAATCAGAGTTTCTGGATGTACTGACTCAAGCCGGCCTGGTCGTCAAAGGCATGCCGGTGATGAACGGTAGTCGGCAGCGTGTAGCGACGGTCGATGACAAGCACGGCAAGAAAAGCGGCGTCTATTGTGGCTTTCTGGATCGTCGCCCTGC
>NZ_LJQT01000135.1:0-1892 GCF_001400515.1 Pseudomonas meliae
GCTCGGAGCTTCCCTAGAGGATGGATCCTATGGACCTGAAAGACATGCTTGGCCAGATCGATGATGTTTTGCTTGCCGAAATCCTAGCTGCTGCGCACTGTGCGCTGAACCGACCAGGCGCTGCAAAACGCGTTGCTAAGGCCCTGAATACCTCAGTTGAACGCGTAAAAACCCTTGCGTATATCTCGGCCCAGCTCACCATGCAACCAAGGCTTATTCCCGACATCAGCACAATGGAGGAAATGGAGGCTTTTCAGGCCCGGCTGGGGGCTGCATAGACTCCCTCCCCCTGCGACCTTAAAGTGGTGATAAAATACGTTATCACCACTTTTACAGGCAGAAGGGCGCATGGCTTTTTTTGACCCCATCCGCGACTATTTCCATAGACGCCAAGCAAAATATCTGAATGAGCTTGCTTCCCGCGTTCACTTGGTGAGTCGTCGCCAAGAATCCCAACGCGGCAACTTTGTGTTTCCCGGTACCGACTACCTGGACGACATCCAAATCGCTGGCCAGCGGGTCGGATATGTCAGCTATGGCATCAATCCTTTGAATGACCGCGTGTACATCAACAAAATTGAAATCGAACTGGAGCATCAGCGCCAAGGCATTGGCTTGGGTGTCCTATGGCGCCTGCAGCTTACACACCAAGTGCCCATCGTCCCGCTTTACCAGTATGGCAACTCAAACGGGTTCTGGAGCTTGGCTCGGCAGCGGCTTGAAGGAGCCGGTGCGCTGATCGAAGACCAACTGCGCACTGACACTGAGCTGGACGTCGAGAAACAGCGATGGGAGCATCTGGTGCCCGAGCTGGCACACGAACGAAAGATCCGCGAGATGATGGAGTCGCCGGAATGGCCCGAGATTGAGGCAGGTTTCATGGCAAGGCAGAAGTTATGAGTGAGCTTGTCAGTTCGGCCGGCGCCGGTGAACGTAGACTAACTTCCGCAGAGTTCCAGCAGTTGGCCAGCGTGCCAGCTGCAGTGGAGTGGTTCGCCAATATCGACAACCCTCGTACCCGACGTGCCTACCAGAATGACTTGGAAGACTTCTGCAGCTTTGTCGGACTCACCGGCGCCGATGAATTCCGCGCGGTCACCCGCGCGCACGTGTTGGCCTGGCGGGCCCAGCTGGAAACCCGGGGTCTGGCCGGGGCTACCATTCGGCGCAAACTGGCGGCGCTGGCCAGCCTGTTCGATCACCTCCTGGAAAACAACGCAGTCGCTGGGGGCAACCCGGTACACGGAGTGAAAAGGCCGAAGATCGAAACCAATGAGGGCAAGACACCTGCCTTGGGTGACGACCAGGCTAAGCGGCTGCTCGATGCACCTGATCCAGTGACTATTAAGGGCTTACGTGACCGAGCTGTGCTGGCCGTGTTGCTGTACCACGGCCTAAGACGGGAGGAAGCGGCCCAGCTCCAAACTGGCGACTTAGTGGAGCGACGGGGGGTAAAGCATCTACGAGTGCATGGGAAGGGAGGGAAGATTCGGTTTCTCCCCCTGCATCCGGTCGCTGCTGAGCGTATCTATACCTACTTGGAACGGGACATTAATCGATACCCTTCAATCGGCCCGATGTTTCGCTCAATGCGCGGCAAAACTACCGGGGCCGGTATCACCGCGAACGGGCTGTACACGGTGGTCGCGCACTGGGCGCGCGTTGCTGGCATCGATGTTGATGGCTTGGGTGTACATGGATTGCGGGCAACAGCCGCGACAAATGCTTTGGAGCATAATGCCGATATCGCGAAGGTTCAGATGTGGCTGGGTCACGCAAACATCAGCACAACGCGACTGTATGATCGGCGCGGCCAGCGGCCGGAGGATTCTCCGACCTATAAAGTGAAATACTGACCTGAGCACATCACAACGTTCATGCATAGGAATTTC
>NZ_LJQT01000417.1:0-311 GCF_001400515.1 Pseudomonas meliae
CCCCCCCGCACACGCTCGACCATCACCCGAATCAATCTTGCTACCCTCCCCCCTCAACCCGACCTAGACTTGGGTCATTCCAAGAATAGGTACGCCATCATGTCCGAGTCGCTGCTCAGTTCACGAAACCTGGCTTTCGAGCTGTATGAAGTGCTGGACGCCGAAGGGCTGACGCGGCGTGAGCGGTTTGCCGAGCATTCGCGGGAAACCTTCGATGCAGCGCTGGGGACGGCGCGTACTATCGCAGAAAAATATTTTGCGCCACACAACCGCAAGGCTGACGAAAACGAGCCGCGCTATGAAAATGGCGA
>NZ_LJQT01000417.1:384-3477 GCF_001400515.1 Pseudomonas meliae
AAGCGGGCGGCATGCAGTTGCCGACCTTGCTGTCACAGGCCTGCTTTGCCCACTTTCAGGCAGCCAATGTCGGAACCACGGCCTACCCGTTCCTGACCATGGGCGCGGCGAACCTGATTGAGAGTTTTGGCAACGACGAACAAAAACAGCGCTTTCTGCAACCGATGATCGAGGGGCGCTTTTTCGGCACCATGGCGCTGACCGAGCCACACGCAGGCTCGTCGCTGTCAGACATCCGCACCCGCGCCGAACCGGCAGAAGACGGCACCTATCGGCTGCGCGGCAACAAGATTTTCATCTCGGGAGGTGATCACGCACTTTCGGAAAATATCGTGCACATGGTATTGGCAAAGCTGCCGGATGCGCCTGGCGGGGTCAAAGGTATCTCGCTGTTCATCGTGCCCAAGTTTCTGGTCAACGACGACGGCAGCCTCGGCAAGCGTAACGATGTGCTGCTGGCTGGCCTGTTTCACAAGATGGGCTGGAAAGGCACTACCTCTACCGCGCTGAATTTCGGCGATAACGGTGAGTGTGTCGGCTATCTGGTCGGCAAGCCTCATCACGGTTTGAGTTACATGTTCCAGATGATGAACGAAGCACGCATCGGCGTCGGCCTGGGCGCGGTCATGCTCGGCTATTCGGGGTATCTGTATTCTCTGGATTATGCCCGCGACCGACCTCAAGGTCGGCTGCCCGACAGCAAGAGCCCCGAGAGCACGCCTGTTCCGATCATTCAGCACGCCGACGTGCGACGCATGCTGCTGACCCAGAAAGCGTATGTAGAAGGCGCGTTCGACCTGTGCCTGTATGCCTCGCGACTGTTCGACGACACACAGACCGGAGAAGCCGAAGACGCCCGCAAGCATGCCCATGATCTGTTGGACCTGCTGACTCCGGTGGTCAAGTCATGGCCCTCGGAGTTCTGCCTGAAAGCTAACGAGCTGGCGATTCAGGTTCTAGGCGGTCATGGCTATACCCGCGAATACCCTGTTGAGCAGTACTACCGCGACAACCGGCTTAATCCGATTCATGAAGGTACTCACGGCATTCAGTCGCTGGACCTGCTTGGCCGCAAGCTGGCGCAGAACGGCGGCACCGGCCTCAAGCAACTGCTGCGCCTGATATCCGATACCTGCGAGCGGGCGCAGGGCTACGATTCACTTCATGAGCTGCGCCAACCTCTGGAGCAATTGGTCGCTCATGTGCAGGCTGTCACCCTCGGCCTGCTGACCGATCTGGCTCAAGGCAGAATCACCAGTACGCTGGCCAATTCGGCGCTGTACCTCAAGGTATTCGGCCACACCATCATCGGCTGGCGCTGGCTGGAACAGGCGATTCGCGCCGAGGAAGGTCTGGGCAAAGGTCATTCGTCTGACAGCGACTTCTACAAGGGCAAGCTGCAAGCTGCCCGCTACTTCCTGACATGGGAATTACCGGGCTGCCATCACGAATTGAGCATTCTGGAGAACCGCGATGACACCTGCCTCGCTATGCGCGATGACTGGTTTTAAATAAAACCGGGCGGCGCTTGATCAGTGAGGGCTGAACAGATCAGTCATCGGGTTCTGTGGAAAGAACCGGTCGACCAATACTTTCGCATCTGCCCCCAACTTGAGCGCGTATTGCTCTCGACTGAATGGCTCGCCCGTGCGCATATCGTAAAGCGCTCTTCCCTGAACCGGGCGATCGACCTCCTGCATCTGGACTTTCATGAGACGATAAAAATCGCCGACCACTTCTTCGATACTCTCGATCTAAAAATAACAACCAGGCAAAAAGATCGATTCGGCCTCATTGGGCGAGGCTGAAAATGGCGCGATCGGCGTGGCCCTCAAATACCGTCCTTTGGGTAAAACAAAGACCATCGAAGTATCATCGAACGTTATCGGCCCAATCACCGCATTAGTAGGAGCACCGGCTCGACTGCTGGCGAACGCGCTGACCACATAGGGGTTTTCACTGAACGAAGTGATATCGGTATTGACCAGCACATCGCCAACCTTGATCTGCCCGCTGCGGAACACGGCACCCGAGGTGCCCCGATCACCGCTGCCACCCCGATACAACTCGACATCATTGCTATAGCCCACCACCTGGATGTCGTCGGCAAGACGCTCGATGAACCTTACCTGATTGGAGCCCCTACGTTCGCCTGTACGCAGGAATCGATTGAACACCGTATCCTCCTGGGTATAGAGCATGATGTTAGCGCCGTAATAGTCGTCCTCGCCCAGCTTGAACACCCTGTGTTTACCGTGCCACGGGTCCCGGTACACTTCATCGCCTTCGGGTGAAGAGTCAGACTCCAGAACATCGTCCGTGGTTGGCTCCCAGATATCCATGACCTCTTTCTGACGAGTCAGGGCTCTTTCTGCATAATATTGCTCATTGAATATGTCCGTTTGCAGGTACCTGTCCCAGAACGTTGAATGCACTGTTGCATAAGGTTTTCCTGGCGGGACTGATGAGCTGGTAGACGGAACCTGCGGATCCATAGGCGAGCCACCCTGCAAGCCAGGTGATTGAATCAGCGTCCATTCTCCGTCGAGCCCCAAGCGAACCGGCTTACTGCCAACGAACGCAAAAGGATTGTCAGGGTCAACGATAAACCAGCACTGCTGTTGCTCACTGAACATCACGCGATACGGCAACCGCGCAAGCTTGATCCAGGTTTCGCCATTGCCCAACGAGTAAACGCCACGAAACCTGCCTTCCTCGGCTGAGGGCGTGAGGCTGTCCAGCAGCAGGTTGCCTTCCATGTTTTCCAGCGGATCGACAATCACGCCACTCTCCACAACTTCACTGGGGAGCGACACGACATCCGCCCGCACTAATGGCATACGCTCAGGCATGGCACGAATGGACATCAGTAGCGGCAGGTTAAAAAGCAGGTAAAGGGTGTTGATAATGGCACCCAATACACCAGCGCGACGTTGCGCCGGGGTCTTGCCATTGACCGCCTGATCAATGTTCAACCCGGTATTGGCGAGGCCTGCACCAACCAGCGTCAGAGCAACGGGCCACCCCAACGCGGCTAGCCCGCCAAAAGCCTGCATGAAGGCACTTAGGGAAACTCTGAAAAAGACTTCCTAA
>NZ_LJQT01000393.1:0-1946 GCF_001400515.1 Pseudomonas meliae
TTGATGCATAGGCATTTTGAAATTCCTATGCATCAAGCCCTTCATTTCGCCGCTCTGTGACCGCACGACCGAGATGTACCGTTGATGACCGCCGCAAGCAAATGCAGGTCGGCAATACGGTAATGTTGACCCTCAGTGGTCCGATCACGGATTTCGCCTTGGCGACCGATGCTCTCTTGAAAAACGCTGACGATCATGGAACAATTTTAAAAGCGTACTTAGCGATATTTTTGGCATCAAGCCTTTGTCTGTTCAGCGGATGCTCGGGCTTGTCTGCCAGGTATTGGGCAAGTTTTTTCATATCCATGAATGTAAGAGCCTTGTTTACCTCTTGGCTGTAAGGCTGCGGCTTATCCGTCGGATTAACCGCTAGACCGATTACCTGCTGATCCGGATTACTCAGTGACAATTCTTCACCAAAAAGGCAGGACGTCGCGTTGTCGGGGTGATCTGCCGCATCTCTGAAACCCAACTCTTCAGATTCAGCATCTGCCTTCGAGATTGTACGCAATTGACTAAATTGTGGAGCTATATCCAAGGCTGCGCGGATATCATCCACAACTTGCTGTCGAGCCGCCGGGTCAGTTATAAAGGATGCAACTACCCTACTTACATCCGCATCCGGGTTCAGTCTACGCAAGCGTATTGCGTAAGCCACATTATCTTCATTTTCCTTCTGCGGTGGCATCACCGCCAATCTTACAGCCCTATTGAGGCGTGAGGATTGAGGCTCTGCTCCTTGCCGCATGTTCTGCTCAATCCATTCTCTTTGGCCAGGCAACAACGGTGGGGAACGTAGCAGCCTCCGGCGTCCGGATTCCGCAGAAGATGCGAGCGGCGGCAATTCCGGACTGTTCGTAGTGGTCTGACGCGAAGCGAGCATGCGGTTCAGCGCAGCACTGAAGTTCAACACGGGGTGATCCACCAAGCTCAACTCCTCTGGTATAAAGGGATTAATGCCTACACTTTCTAACGCGCGCCTCAAATCTGGGGGTAGCGGTTCAAGCGACATTATATAGCGACCAAGAGAGGTGCGCAGGCGCTCCATGTCCACTCCCTCTTGAGTCAATCTGCGCAGTGCTTCGTTAGTCTGGTTGGCACTATGATTATGCCTCGCAGCACTGGCGAGGCGTGCTGATTCCAGGTCCAGGCCTTGAGGATGCCTGTCGACCGATGTTCTAGAAGCCGCCGCGCTCGAAGACGAGCTTCGGCCCGGTGTCATCAACATAGTGGACCGCCCAATTAACGAACGCTGGCTGCTTCCTGATGATGAGTCTGCGAGGCGGGCAGGCGTTGACGATTGTACCAAAGCTCTTTGTTGGCGGACCGTTTGACGAAGCCTCTGCCGGAGCTCGTTAGCGAGCACCGAGTCGCTGCTGATTCCAGTCATAGGCATGTTAGGAAAATGTTGAAGCAAGATATCCCGTTCGACTCGAGAAAAAGCTACGGCGTTGTTATCCATTACATTTCTGAGCATGGTGCGAACATTATTAAGATCAGCGCCTCTCCTGACCAACTCCTGAACGATGCGCTCTGCCTGTTGTGCCTCAGGCGACTGCCTGGCTTCTGCGGGCGGATTGGCGCCTTGGACACGGGCAGGCGTTGCCTCCAGCCATTCTCTGGTTTGCCGCGACAACGCGCTGGATCGTAGCAACCTCTGGCGTCCGGATTCCGCAGGAGATGCGGGCGGCGGCAACTCCGGACTGTTCGCCGAGCTGGCACTGCGACTGGAGTCATGTTCGCGCTCAGTTACTGGCTCGCCGTCTGTGCGCCACTGCCAAAAAAAATTTGATGGTCCTGCTCCGTTGATACCCGGCATATAGACTCTCCAATCCTGATCTCATGGTTGCGAACTGTTCCGGCTTCGGCAATTGGACATGAGTTGGCGATCGGACATAAATGGTTCCACTACTGATGCATATGGGGTCGATAGAGAAAACGGACAA
>NZ_LJQT01000023.1:0-1708 GCF_001400515.1 Pseudomonas meliae
TGCTCGGAGCTTCCCCAGGCGAGGCTGCGAACGCGCTGAGCGAAAACATCAACGTCAACCCCAGGCCGGTACCCAGCGGACAGTGTCGTGGGTGAGGCAGAGCGAACTGTGCAATGACTCCCTTGTGATCCTTTTTGCGCCATTCCATAGCGGTCTTCACTCTACTTCGGCTGTCGCGCGCGCCGCGCAATCCTTTACACAGACGCAGGTCTGCCGGGCCGGTTTGTCACGCAGGCCCAACGGTTTGAACAGTTAACGCTGATGTGTGATGTGGCAGGTTACCGAGGCAAGGCCTTGTGGGCATGACCCGGTTCTTTATCGGCCAGTGTCACTTGATAAGGCACTTGCCCGCCGTAGTCATTGATACTCACGAAACTCACCAGCAACGGCGCACTTCCCGGTGTGTGCAGCAACGGGATACGCAGCTGTTGATGGGGGGCAAGCATCTGACTGTCGAGACGGGCAAGTTCACTATCGTGTTGGCGTATGGAAATCCTCAGCATGGACACGTGATAGGGCCCTGGATTTTCCACCTGCACACCCGCGTTATCGATTGATTGCCAGTTCAGCTGTTCAGGTGCCTGCTGCGGATCGCCCTGCAAACCGTCAGGCCGAAAGAACACTTTTATGCGCTGACGTATCGCAATCTGCAGTGTGTTCTCGGCAGCAGTCTGGGGGATTTCCTGCACATTGAGCCATAACACTGATTCACGATCAGTGGGCATGTCTGCACCGGAATGAATGATGCGCAACAGTTGCTTGCCACCTCCGGCCATGCGCGTCAGCGCAGGCGTGACGATAAAAGGCAAATACGCTGGGGTGTCGTTGTTATCAGTCTTGTTGGTCGCCACTGTCGGAGATTCAAGCCAGGACTGCAGGAGAATCTCTCCCCCGCCACTGTTATGAACACCCAGACTGACCTCTTTTTCATTACCCTGATAAATGACGCGCGTCGTATTCAATACGATGCCCGCCTGAACAGAGGACGCACAGCACACTAGCGCAACAAGCATCGTGTAGCGAAAAAAAACAGGAAACATACTGGCGTTCGCCTTGAATTCGATAAGGGACAGGGCGAGCCGTGCCCGCCCTGTCCGACACGGTTACTCGTAATCCATCACGAACGGCAGGAAGCCATCGGCATTACCCGGATTGGTCGGCGTGCCGTTAAGCACATAGACCGCGCCAAAATTTATTTCAGCAGTCGCGCCGCCGGCACCATCCTTGATGAGCGTGGTGTCGACGGTTTCAGCACCGCTCAGGTCCATCAGAACGCTGGAGGTATTGAGCAGGCCGATACCGACACCATCTGCCGCGCCGGTGGTGCGCAGAAGTTTGGCATCGTTATTGTCCAGGCCGCTGCCGTTACGGGCAGTAAGGCGCATCTTGACCATGCTGTATTGATCTGCGCCCGCGCTACAGTTGACCAGCAGCTGAATAGGCGTAGCCGT
Organism: Pseudomonas meliae; assembly: GCF_001400515.1. Taxonomy (NCBI): domain Bacteria; kingdom Pseudomonadati; phylum Pseudomonadota; class Gammaproteobacteria; order Pseudomonadales; family Pseudomonadaceae; genus Pseudomonas; species Pseudomonas meliae. The sequence continues at coordinate 1,452 of NZ_LJQT01000023.1, forward strand.
TTCGAATCGACTTTCACTCGATACACCAATATCGGAGAAGGAAACGTTACCCAGGTCGACATTGATTTCGCCAGGGTTGGTGCCCGAACTGACGCCTGTGCCCGGTCCCACATCGCAGGAGATATTGGTCAGTGTCCCATTGAAGACCATTTTTCCGTTGTTCGCTGCACTGACGTTACCCGCCATGCCAACGCCCATTACGCCCAGAACTGCCAATGTAAGAGAAAGCTTTTTCATGCTAAGGAGGCGCTGCAAAA
>NZ_LJQT01000297.1:0-949 GCF_001400515.1 Pseudomonas meliae
TACTTCAGACCTTCCCTAAAAAAGCATTGGAGGCTGCGTTAGCCGGCTTGACCGTTGCAAACCGGCTGATCCCAGAGGGGGTTAATGGGCACATCGAATGGACACATCTGGAAAATCGCCCATTCCTGCGGGCCCTACAGAGCGCGGTGTTGGCTTATGTTCGGCTACGCCGCCATAAGGATGTGGTCAAGCTCATCGACAAGATGCTGGCTTACAATCCAAACGACAATCAGGGTGTACGTTACTTACTTGGCTCGGAGGCATTGCGTGCCGGCGATAAGGTCCGCGCCCAAGAGGTTTTTAATGACTACGCGAACGACTATCCGCCCTATTACTACGAACTCGCCCTGACCCACATTATCAGCGGTGAATGGATTAGTGCCGCAACGGCATTACGGCAGGGTTTCTGCGCTAATGGTTATATCGCAGAAACTCTCTGCGGCAATCTCCTTCCACAACCATTGGCTATTTGGCACGGCTGCAATTTTGCGGAGCCTGATCTGGCAGACGACTACATCAAGATGTATGGCGACCTGTGGTTGCGCCACGCGGATGGCTTAGCATTTGTACATTGGCTGTTCAATCACTCCCGCGTCATGGTTGAGCGGGCAGCAGTTATAGAATGCGGTGAGAAACTCCTGTGGGAACAGGATGTTGATGCGCGACAGCGCATTCTGAACCAACGACACACTTTGCTGGATAGCATCGACAATCGGCTTTCCTCCGAAATTATCGGCAAACGGAAGAACCGCCAAGGCAGTGAAGACTACCCATGGGTGCTGATGCAAGAACGAGTAACCCTATGCTGATTGGGTATGCTCGCGTCTCGACTCAAGACCAGAACCTGCAATTGCAGTACGACGCCTTGGCGTCGGCAGGTTGTAAAAAACTGTTTGACGATAAGGTGAGTGGTTCACGGGCTGATCGTCCAGGCCTGAGCAAAGCTCTA
>NZ_LJQT01000311.1:0-2225 GCF_001400515.1 Pseudomonas meliae
CCGGATCGGGGGCTTGCAGCCCCCCGATTCTCCTCTCGAATCGGCGTTCGAACGCTGATTGCCTTTTTTTTGATCAAGTTTTGCTCTTCTGCAGCCGATAGCTCTGGCGCGCGGGTTTGCTGTCCATAAAAACAAATCTTCAGCTCTTTCGTCGCGCACAAAAAGCATTTTCAGGAGATTTTATGAACAGCAGCTTTGCGAATATCAGCGTCAACATGAAGTTGGCATTGGGCTTTGGGACGGTTCTTTTTTTCACTGCCATTCTCGCCCTGGTTGGCTGGACCAGCCTCGATAAACTCATCAATCGCACCGACAGAATCGGCGACATCACTGAGTTGAGTGACAACTTGACCAATCTGCGGGTCGCGCGCCTGCAATATATGCTGACTGACGGCGATGAAACCGCCGCACAAAACATGCAGAGCAAGCTGGATGTCTTCAAGGCGCAGCAGCAATCACTGCTCATCAGCTTCAACAACCCGCTCAACCTCAAGCCTCTGCGCGAACTGGCCGATGTCACCCGTGACTATGAAGCCTCGTTGAACAGCATGCGCGCTGCGTTTCAGGCTGGTGCCAAAGTGCGTAACGAGATGACCGCCAATGCCATGGTTGCCATGCGGGCTGTCGACTCGTTGAACGATGCCGTCACGCAGATCGATCCTGCGGACCCGGCGCGTTTTGATCAGGCCCAACTGGCGACTGCCGCCAGGCAAGACCTGATTCTGGTTCGCTATGAAGTACGTGGTTATACCAGCAACCCCAATGACAAGACCGAGACAGCAGCTTTTCAGCAACTGGATACGGCGATCAGTCATCTGGACAGGCTCAAAACCACTTTTGGCGCTGCCAACCGCGAACAGATTGCCCAGTTTGAAAGCGCTCTTCGTAGCTACCGCAGCTCGGTCGACGCTTTCAAGGCCACCACTCAGACTGCTGCGAGCGTGCGTAAGGACCTGACTTCCCAAGGGGCTGCCATCGTCAAACTGGGCGAAGAGCTGTATGGCATTCAGATGCAGATGGGCAAGGATGACACTGCTCAGGCGCGTAATCTGCAGATCGGTTGCGTGCTGTTGGTCATGTTGCTGGGCATTCTTGCGGCCATCGTCATTACCCGGCAGATCACCCGGCCGCTGCGCGACACGCTGGCGATTGTCGAGCGCATCGCTGCTGGCGACCTGACTCATACCGAAGCCGTCACCCGACGTGACGAACTGGGCGTGTTGCAGCAGGGCATCCAGCGCATGGGCACCACCCTGCGCGAGCTGATTTCCGGTATTCGTGACGGCGTCACGCAGATTGCCAGCGCTGCCGAAGAGCTGTCGGCGGTTACCGAGCAGACCAGCGCCGGGGTCAACAGCCAGAAGGTCGAGACCGATCAGGTGGCGACCGCGATGCATGAAATGTCGGCCACCGTGCACGAAGTGGCACGCAATGCCGAGCAGGCGTCCGTCGCTGCCTCCGATGCCGACAAGCAGGCCCGTGAGGGTGACAAGGTCGTCGGCGAAGCCATCCAGCAGATCGAGCGACTGGCCGCCGAGGTGGTTCGCTCATCCGATGCAATGAACGTGCTGGAGCAGGAAAGCGACAAGATCGGCAAGGTTATGGATGTAATCAAGGCGGTTGCCGAGCAGACCAACCTGCTGGCACTCAACGCAGCCATTGAGGCCGCGCGTGCCGGGGAAGCCGGTCGCGGTTTTGCCGTGGTGGCCGACGAGGTCCGCGGCCTGGCGCAACGGACCCAGCAGTCCACCGAGGAGATCGAGGGCCTGGTGGCTGCATTGCAGAATGGCACGCGTCAGGTGTCGGGCATCATGCTTGGCAGCCGCACACTGACTGACAGCAGTGTCGAGTTGACGCGCAGGGCCGGTACGTCACTGGAAAGCATCACCCGGACCGTGTCGAATATTCAGGCGATGAACCAGCAGATCGCAGCCGCCGCCGAGCAACAAAGCTCGGTGGCCGACGAAATCAGCCGCAGCATCGTCAACGTTCGCGACGTATCGGAGCAGACCGCCGAAGCCAGCGAAGAAACCGCAGCCTCCAGCGTCGAACTGGCGCGTCTGGGAGGCCAGTTGCAAACGATGGTCAGCCACTTCCGCGTCTGAACCAGCGCACTGTTGTGCCCGTGCGGCGCGGGGCGCGTGAGGTGTTCTTTCGGATACCTATCGTTCCCTGCGCTCCAGCTAAGAAGTCATAAAGAGGACGCAGAGCGTCCAGAACGGCAT
>NZ_LJQT01000475.1:0-2661 GCF_001400515.1 Pseudomonas meliae
TGTCTACACCCTCTTAGCTCTCACGGCATTCAACTAGCCCAACTGTCTGTTTCTGTCTGGGCCTCGACGGTATCGATCACCAACGCCAGCACAGGGAATTCACACAATGACCAACGGCAGCCTTAGCGCTGGACCATCCTGCGAAATGGACAAACTGATCGTCCAGATCGTGGGTAAGGATCATTCGGAACAGCAGCAGGTTTTGCTGCTGGGTTCTGATGGAACCCGTATCTATTCACCCAAATCAGAAGTGCTGGAAAGGGAGCTGTTCAGCAGCACCCTGAAGGTCTGGGATCACATCGAGGGCACGCACCTTCATCTGCAGATCGCGACCCTTGAAGGCGAGCCGATTCGCCTGCCGTTGCTCAGCGGCACGAAAGTCACGCCGCGACAGGCCGATGCGCAGTTCAACCAGATCGTTCCGGTATTACCGTTCGTGGCATTGCCCGGTTCGAAAACGGTGGACGATATGGGTACACCGGTGCTGGCTCGCGGGGGTTATGTGTATGTGTTTTATCAGGAGAAGCTGTGGCGCGAGCTGGAGATCCACGTCAGCGAAAACGGCAACACGTATCACGACATCGACGTGGCCCGATATCGTCAGCAAAGCGGGTTTCTAGCGGGCGAGCGCAAGGCCACTGGCCAGGCACTTGAGGACATCTGGCTGCCGGCACTCTGGAACAACCGGCACGTGCAGACGCTACAGCTGTGTTTCTCGGAAATACAGCTCAGCGCGGCACGCCTTGAGCGTCTGGAAAAAGACGCGGTTTCAAGAGATCAGCGCTGCACCAGCCCTGACCTGAGCGGGTCGAAAAAGCGCTTCACGGACCTGTACAAGGGCAAGCCCGATGGCAAGGCGATGCTTGATGCGTTTTCCGGCTTTGATGCCAAAAACCCTTTCGCCCAGGCACTCATCGCCCCGATCAAGGCGACCCGGCTGAATCTGCAATACAACGCGTTTCCGGTCAGCCTGGCTGCACCGCAGCGCGCCCGCCAGCCCGGTTATGAAAGGCTGCTCGATCATCCGGCGCGGTATCTGTGTGATCTGTCGGGGCAGTTTCCGGTCGAGTCCTTCAGAGAAGCCAAGGCATTTCTCGCTCAGGCTGGCAGAGGTGTTGCTGTGCAGGATGTCAGGCACCTGGAAATGACCGCTATGGCCGATGCGCTGCTCGCCAGTCTGCCGGTCGATGACGTTGCCGAGCCCGTCGATGCGGGCGTGCTCTGGGAAGCGCAGGCCGGTGTCGTCGATGTGTTGGACAAAGCGCGGCAGCGGCAGGTCTGCGGCGTGCTGCTGGACGATGCCTGCTATCGCCTGCGTCATCTGCGGCAACGTGTCGATACGTGCCAGCAACTGTTCGCGCTGTGCGCCCGACACGCCGTTCTTCACCCACACCATGCCAGCGCGTTGCTGGTGCAACAACTGGTGGTGCCGCGCAGTATTCGCGGTCAGGAAAACCCGCTGCATGCGGCGATGGCCAAGCTGCATGAGCCTGGCAGGCGAGCGATCAACCAATGCACTGCCACGGTCCAGCGCGCGGTGGTCTGGCGGCACATGCTCAGTGCTCAGGACGCGCTGGTCGCCAGCCTTAAACAAAGCGCCACGGAGCAAATGCTGGCGGATCACCTGAGCCTTGAAGGTTTCGACTACGTGGCGGCGATGTATGAATTGAGTCGGACGCTGGCAACTCTCGCGCTGCTGCCATCCAACGTCGATCCGTTGGCATCCGGTGGCGACATGGTGGATGCGGTCACGGGTGTTGGGCTATGGGATCAGGCCGTGAGCCTTGGGCAGAAGTTTTTGAACCAGATCGCCAGCGATGACACATCGCCCCTGCACCTCATGCTCTGGCCCGAGTGCGATCTACAGACCGCTTGCGCGCCTTATGTCGTGCCGGTTACAGATGATGAGAACAAAGGCGACGGCCGTTTTCGCGCCACCGAACTGGCCCGTTTCGAGACTCAGCCAGCGCCTGACCCCATCGCCCAAGTCACACTGGACGCCACCACCCTCGCTAACTTGCTGGCGGGCGACAGCCTGCAGAACTTCTTCCTGATCAACAACGGCAAAGCCACAACAGCGGCGCTGGTCGGGATCTTTGAAAACCTGCAAAGCGCCGCAGATGGCGCTGCGAACGCCGTCGCCAAAGCCAGCCAGACTCTTGCGTCAGCCAAAGGTAATGCAAACAGCGCCAATGCCAACGTCCGGTCGGCAAACGACCGACTGGCCCAGATGCAAAAACGCCTCGGTGCAAACGCCGACAAGATCAACGTCAACCGCCAGGGCCGAGGCGTACAACAACTGCGCAGCATGATGCCCGAGCATTTTGGTGCTGCTTTCCTGATCCGGCGCAATCAGGCCACCCCACAACACTACGTGTTCGGCCTGGAAGACCTGCCCGGCAGAGAGTCGCTGCCAAAAACACGTTACGGCGAATACCTGAGACCCGACGGAACGCCCTTCGGCGACATCGCCCCACCGCATCCCTCTTCTACCCCCCTGCCCAAGGGCGACCATCTGGTACTGGTGATTCCCCGCGGCCACAAAACCGCGCAGGTGGTCGGCGACATGAACCGAACGCTAAAAAAAGCTCGTGAAGCGGCCGGTGCGTTGGGTGACGCGGAAGGGGGTCATGTTCGGGCGATGAACCGCCCCGGGTTTCT
>NZ_LJQT01000190.1:0-14475 GCF_001400515.1 Pseudomonas meliae
ATGCTCGCTCCCACGAGTGTGCACTCGGCATGACGCCCTGAGGGAGCGACTGGGCGGCGATCCGTCTTGCTCGCGAAGGCCTCAGTCAGGTTTCTACTTCTCGAGCGGGCCCTGAATGGCGCTGGCCGGGTCCTCGATTACAGCAGCCTCTTCGGCAGGTGGTTCAGGTGTCAGGTCCAGCAAATCAGGCTCGTCCTCCCCCTCCACCGTCTCGGCAGCCACCTCAGGTTCGGTTGGCAAGGGTTTCAACAGGCTTGGGTCAGTCACGCCGGTCAGTTTCTTGCGCAAACGCTGCAAGTCACCGACGCTCAGCTTCAACAGTTTGGCCGACTTGGTCTTGATCAGCGTGTTGACACTCTCTTCCTCGCCCAGACGTGCCATCTGCCCCGCCAGGTTCATTGCCAACACTTCGCGAGTAAAGATGCTGGTGTTGTACTGATACACCGCAGCGATCAGCTCACGCAGTTCCAGCGGCAAACGCCAGCGGGTGCGCAGAGCGGAACCGAAGGCAGCGGAATACTGCTCCAGCGATTGCTTGATCACGTCTTCATTCAACTCGCCGCCAGCCAGCAGCCATTCCTGCAAACAACCCAGCACAGCAAGATCGCCCAGCGACTGCAGCAGACCGGCGCAGAAGCAACGCTCTACATCCAGCTCCAACATGCCGCCCAGAATGCGCGCGTAATCAGCCGTGCGTTGCGACATGGTCCAAAGCTCACTGGCCTGGGCCAGCAACGCGTCGCTGGTCAGCACGGCCATACGTTTCTTGGCCAGGCCTGACGCGATATTTGCACCCTGCACCGGCCCGAGAATGGCCAGCGCCCCGCCCATGGTCTGCACTGGCTTGCCCAAATGTTGCGCGGCACTGTTGGCGGCGGCGATCAACACGGCAGTGATGTGCGGATCGTTGCGCAGTTCCTGCTCCAGCAAGGCAGCGTCGATGCCGTTGGCGGTCTGGCTGAGTTTTATCGCCGTCGCGACATCTACGAACAGTGGCGCGCCGTCAGCCACGTCACGGCGCTTGTCGAGAAACTTGGTCAGCGTCAAACCCGGCGTCAGCGCGGGCACTGCGCCCGCAACCGGGGCCTGACGTTCCAGCAGCAGGCTTTCCAGGCGCTGGCGTAGCCCTTCGGTATTCAGGGGTTTGGTCAGATAGGCAGTCGGCGCCAGTGGCAAGACCTCACGCACGCTGGCGCTGTCGTTGCGATTGCTGATCAGGATGAACGGGATGGCTGGCTGACGACGCAGGTTGCGTACGCCACGCAACAGGCTCAACCCGTCTATCCCCGGCAGCTCGCGTGCGGCGATGATCAGGTCAGGCAGTTGTTTCTTCATCCACTCGACGGCCTGCTTGCCATCGGTACACATTTCCAGGTCGACGTCCGCTCGCACACCCAACACCAGATCGCTGAGTGTTTCGCGAACCCACGGATCAGACTCAGCAATCAATACGCGAGGTACCGCGGGCAAATCTACAGCAGTCATCATGACTCTCCGACATCGATGCGTTCACCTTAGCCAAAGCCTTCGTCCGGATATAGCAAAAAGAGCGAAATACCCTCCTCCAGACCAAAAAAAACCCGTCGAAACGGGCTTTTTTTGTCTGTTTGGTCATAAATTAATCAATTTACGACTTCACACTTTTTACGCGATTTCAGCGAAGCATTCTTCCAGAATGGCCAGCCCGCGGGTCAGCAATTCGTCTTCGGCAGTCAACGGCACCAGCACGCGCAACACGTTGCCGTAAGTACCGCAGGACAGCAGGATCAGACCCTTGTCACGCGCCTTGGCAACCACCTGCGCCACTGCCGCAGCGTTAGGCTTGTGCGAATCGCCGTCTTCGAACAGTTCGACGGCGATCATCGCGCCCAGCGCACGCACTTCGCCGATGACCGGGTACTTGGCCTGAATGCCCTTGAGCGCAGTCACCAGACGCTCGCCGACTGCCTTGCAACGGTCCAGCAGGTGCTCTTCTTCGAAGATATCCAGCACCGCCAGCGCGGCAGCGCAAGCAACCGGGCTACCGGCATAGGTGCCGCCCAGACCGCCCGGTGCGATGGCATCCATGTATTCAGCCTTGCCGCACACGCCCGCTAGCGGGAAGCCACCGGCGATGGACTTGGCGAAGGTGGTCAGGTCGGCTGCAACGCCCATCTGTTCCATCGCGAAGAACGTGCCGGTACGGCCAGCGCCAGTCTGCACTTCGTCTGCGATCAGTAGAATGCCGTGCTTGTCGCACAGCTCGCGCAGACGCAACATGAACACCTTCGGTGCCACGTAGAAACCACCTTCGCCCTGTACGGGCTCGATGATGATTGCAGCGATGTCCTTGGGCTCGGCGTCGTTCTTGAAGATGCGCTCGATGCTGGCGATGGAATCGTCAACGCTCACGCCATGCAGCTCGCAAGGGTACAGCGCGCGGAAGATACCGCCCGGCATCAGGCCCATGCCCGCCGAGTAAGGCACAACCTTGCCGGTCAGGCCCAGGGTCATCATGGTGCGACCATGGTAAGCGCCGGTGAAGGCGATCACGCCCGCACGGCCAGTGGCAGCACGCGCGATCTTCACGGCGTTTTCAACCGCTTCGGAACCGGTGGTGACCAGCAGGGTTTTCTTCTCGAAATCACCCGGCACTTTGGCGTTGATTTTCTCGCACAGCTCGACGTAAGGCTCGTAGGCCAGCACCTGGAAGCAGGTATGGCTCAGCTTGGTCAGCTGCTCTTGCACCGCAGCGATAATCTTCGGGTGCAGGTGACCGGTATTCAGAACGGCAATGCCGCCCGCGAAGTCGATGAATTCACGACCTTCCACGTCGGTAACGGTCGCGTTCTTCGCCGAAGCTGCGAAGATCGGGTGGATCTGACCAACGCCACGCGGGACGGCAGCATGGCGGCGTTGCATCAGGGATTCGTTAGTCTTGCTCATGTATTCCTCATTCGCCGCTCATCGGTCGGCGTGGGTCAAGGATCAAGCGGACCGGATCAACTGCGGCAGCATACGATGATCGACTGCTGCAGCCTTCAGGCCACCAGGAAACTGCGGTGCAACAAAAGCCGATGACACGTCGCTCTCGCGCGCCATCGGCTGCAATACCCGAGTGTCGGTCAGACCGACAGGCAGAGGTATTTGATTTCCAGATAATCTTCGATGCCGTACTTGGAGCCTTCACGGCCCAGGCCGGACGACTTGATACCGCCGAACGGTGCCAATTCGTTGGAGATCAGGCCGGTATTGATACCTACCATGCCATATTCCAGCGCCTCGGCAACACGGAACACACGGCTCATGTTCTGCGCATAGAAGTACGACGCCAGACCAAACTCGGTGTCGTTGGCCATCGCAATCACTTCAGCCTCATCCTTGAAGCGGAACAGCGGGGCCAGCGGACCAAAAGTTTCTTCCCGGGCCACGGCGGCATCTTTCGACACGTTGACCAGAATGGTCGGTTCGAAGAACGAGCCTTCCAGGCTGTTGCCGCCAGTCAGCACGGTTGCGCCTTTGCTGACAGCGTCGGCGATGTGTTCCTTGACCTTGGCCACGGCCTTGTCGTCGATCAACGGGCCGGTGGTGACGCCTTCTTCCAGGCCGTTACCGATCTTCAGCTTGCCGACCGCCGCCTTGAGCTTCTCGGCGAACGCGTCATACACCGCGTCCTGCACGTAGATGCGGTTGGCGCACACGCAGGTCTGGCCGTTGTTGCGGTACTTGGAGATCATTGCGCCTTCAACCGCCTTGTCGAGGTCGGCATCGTCGAACACGATGAAAGGCGCGTTACCGCCCAGCTCCAGAGAAACCTTCTTGATGTCCTTGGCGCACTCGGCCATCAGCTGGCGACCAATGTCGGTCGAGCCGGTGAAGGACAGTTTGCGCACGATCGGGCTGCCGGTCAGCTCGGCACCGATATCGCCTGCGCTGCCGGTCACCACGCTGAACACGCCAGCCAGGATACCCGCACGCTCGGCCAGTTCAGCCAAGGCCAGTGCCGAGAACGGCGTTTGCGACGCAGGCTTGAGCACCATGGTGCAGCCCGCCGCCAGTGCCGGACCGGCCTTACGGGTGATCATTGCCGCCGGGAAGTTCCACGGGGTGATCGCCGCCGTCACACCAATCGGTTGCTTGAGCACGATCAGGCGCTTGTCCGGCTGGTGACCAGGGATCACATCGCCATACACGCGCTTGGCCTCTTCGGCGAACCACTCGATGAACGACGCGGCGTAGGCGATCTCGCCCTTGGCTTCGGCCAGCGGCTTGCCCTGCTCCATGGTCATCAACAGACCCAGGTCGTCCTGGTTCTCGATCATCAGCTCGAACCAGCGACGCAGCTTGTTGCCGCGCTCTTTGGCGGTCAGCGCACGCCAGGCCGGCAGCGCCTTGTCAGCCGCCTCAATCGCCCGGCGCGTCTCGGCTGCGCCCATTTTTGGCACAGTGCCGAGGATCTCGTTGTTGGCAGGGTTGTTGACCTTGATCGACTGACCACCGTCCGCATCCAGCCACTGGCCGTTGATGTAGGCTTGCTGGCGGAACAGTGTGGAATCTTTGAGCTGCATGTCGGCCTCCTAAACAGCATCGCCCGACAGGCGACGCGAACAATTGATATCGATGCACCCCATTTGGAAGCCATCGTCAGGAAAACATTCTATCGGGTTCCAGCGCTGCGCAACGCATGAAGGCAGGAAGACCGAACAAGAGCGTTTGAAATCTCAAACGAATCCTAGGCATTGCGGGGGGAAAGGACAATAGCCCGTTCGAAAAAAAGAACGGGCGTATGGAGGTGTGTAGTTTTCTGATCAGCGACGAACCTGAACGCAAGGCAGCCGCAGTGTGATCATGCGGCGCATAAAAGCCGTGAGCGACCACGGAGCAACCGGCGAAGGTCACGATCAACCTCAAGGCATTGCCGAACAACCCGATCATCGTCCTGGCCGGGCCGTGGCTGATCGAGTTCGACAGCGCCATGACCACCGCAGGGCCCGGCGCAGCTTTTAACGCACGCCTGTAGCGCTATCGATAATCCGGAAGCGTGAAGGACTGAATCGCCGGGGTCAGCGCCTTGGCAGCACGCTTGCTGATGAAGGGTGTTGCGACCAAACGCTGCACGGCGCGAAGGACCTTCACCCCCGTGCGACTGCGAGGATGAACCAGACGCGGCACAAGCTTCGGCACATTCTGCGACTTTTTCACCACAGGCCGCAGCACATATTCGTACGCAGCAAGGGCCCCTGCAATCGTGTCGGTTCTGGTGAGTTCGCCCGCCAGCACATACGCACCAATCAGCGCCAGCGAAGCACCGACCCCGCCCAGCGGCGTGACACACCAGGCCGCATCGCCCAGCAACACCACAGGGCCATTCGACCAGCGATCCATCTTCACCTGGCGCAGATCATCAAACCAGAAGTCCTCCGCCGCCTCCATCCCCTCCAGCAGACGAGGCACCTCCCATCCCGCGCCTGCAAACGACGCCCGGAGAAACGCCTTCTGCTCGGCAACACTGTTGCCTACCGCAAGGTGGCTTCGGCCATGCACATTAAAGAACGCACGCGTCGTACCGCGATTGTCCGGACGAACGCCCGCACTGCGCCCTCCCACCGCGTTATACCAACGTGCCGTCTGGCTATCGGTCGGCGCGCGGGGCACAGTGAAGAACGCGCTGGCCAAGTCCATCCTGCGCGGCTGATTCTCGCCGGGGAACACCAGCTCCCGCGTACGCGAGCCGACACCTTCAGCAATGATCAGCAGATCAAAACGCTCCTGGCCACCGCCCTCGAACGTGACCGACACGCCCTCGTTATCGTGCTCGACCGAAACGATGCGATCACCAAAGCGATAGAACGCATCAGCAGACGACGCCTCATAAAGCAGGCGCGCAAGATCCCCGCGCAACACCTCAAGCTCAGCCGTCGGACCATCGACCTCCAGACCGGACAGATCAATTTGCGCCGCCGTGCGGTTGTCCTCATCGACCCACGCAAGCCCGGTCTCGCCGGTGTTGAGGCCCTTCACCGCCTGCTCAAGCCCCATCAGGCGCAAGACCTCCCGAGCCGCGCCCCGCATATCCACATTCTGCCCACCATCGCGAAAGGCAGACGCCTGCTCGATAACCGTGACATCACAGTCACGCTGCGCCAGCCACCAGGCCGCAGCACACCCCGCGATACTGGCCCCGGTAATAAGAACGCGACACGGGCTGCGCTCGATGCTTTTGAACTGGTTGATAAGATGCCCTCGGTGAGAACGAACTGACAGAGTGGTATGGGGAGCATCATGCACCAGCTGGTGGTTGTGCCGGTAGCGGTGGACTGTTCCTTTATGGGTGGCAGTGGGGTTGGGGTGATGAAAGGCTGTTGCGGGGTGCGCTGGGTGATTTGTGTCTCGCACCGCCCGCAACTGGACGCCCCGTACCCATGTGAGTATCATGGCACCCGCGTCGCACCAGTAGCTCAGCTGGATAGAGTACTGCCCTCCGAAGGCAGGGGTCGTGGGTTCGAATCCCGCCTGGTGCACCACCTTCTATCCCTTGTATTACAAGGGGTTAGCTCCACTGCCAGAAACCTGTCCTAGTCCTGAAAGTCGTTTTTGCCACAAATTTGCCACACTNNNAACACTCAAGTGTGGCGGGAATGGTCGAAATGGCAACAATCAGGAATCGCGGCGAGTATCAGTGGGAAGCGCAAATTCGCCGTAAGGGCTATCCAGCCCAGCGCAAAACCTTTGAAACCAAATCCGATGCCCAAGCCTGGGCACGCATGATCGAAAGCGAAATCGACAGGGGCATCTTTGTCTCTCGGGTCGAGGCTGAACGCACCGCCTTTCATCAACTCATCGATCGCTATATCTCCGAGATCGCACCGAAGCACAAAGGCGCGTATTCGGAAATCAAACGCCTGGAAGCGCTCAAGCGTCATCCGCTGGCGACACGTATCGTTGCGACCCTCACTTCTTCAGATTTTGCCCGCTACCGTGACGAGCGCTTGAAGATCCGCAAAGGCAATACGGTGAAACGTGAGCTGGCTTTGTTTCAGTGCGTGATTGAGGCTGCTCGCCGCGAGTGGGGAATCCACCTTGCGGAGAATCCGGTCAGGATGGTCAGCCGTCCCAGCTACAACGACGAGCGTTCGCGACGCCTTGACCCGATTGAAGAGCAATACATGCTCGGCGCGTTAGAGCTTCGTGAGCGACGTGCCGACGGCACCTATGCTGATGCCTCACACAATCCATGGATACGGCCCATCGTCCAACTCGCGATTGAGACAGCCATGCGCCGTGGCGAGATTTTCGAGTTGCGCTGGAAGCATGTGAACCTGGATCGTAGAACCGCGCACCTGCCTGCAACCAAAAACGGCCTGCCCAGAACCGTCCCGCTTTCACCGAAGGCTATTCAGTTGCTCAAGGATTTGCCGCGCTCACTGTGCGGGCGAGTCTTCCCCACCACGGCTGATGCTCTCAAGAAGGCGTTTGTGAGAGGTCTGGAGCGTGCGAGGCTGAAATACTTGGGAGATTGCGACGTAGCGCAGATCAGGCCTCAGGAAGACTTCCTGATCAATCTGCGCTTTCACGACCTGCGGCATGAAGCGACCTGTCGGCTTGCGACCAAACTGCCGAATTTGATTGAGCTCGCGAGCGTGACGGGGCATCGGGAGGTAAACATGCTGAAGCGGTACTACAACATTACTGCGGAGGAGCTGGCGGCGAAGCTGGCCTGATCGAGCCAGACCCCGTCTGTGGGTAATTGTACAGGCGGGCCATTATTTGCACTCGACTTGGCCAGTCGGTCTAATCGGACTTGAGCAGTACAGTTAAGACCTCGACCGGCAGAAGTCGACCCGAGCTAGCCTGCCACCTTTGATCATCAAAGAGCGCCACTTCGAGACGACTATAAACATCGATCTCAATGGCCTTTTGCCCCAGCTGTGTGCTAGTTATTAGGCCCTCTATACGACTAGCAAAAGGAAATGCATATGTCCGGTTCAGGCGGAAGCTATCTGGGCTCATCCACGCCCGCCAATTCATGCGACACCCTCCAGTTCGACACCCAGCTTGCGTCGCCGAAAGCATCAGTGGTTAGCCAGCTAAGCGTCGGCGACACTCTTGATATCGCCTTTGCAACGACCGGCCATCAAATCGTCATAGCACTGTGGAATGGCGTCGAGGCCGGAAGTGTCATCCACTCGCTTCTCACTCAACTGCGTAACTGCATGACCCAGGGCGAGCAATATCAAGCACGTGTGCTCCAGGTTAGTGGCGGGCAAGTTCGCCTGCGGGTTTTCCACGTCTAAGCACGAGCAAGGAGTGCTCCATGATCATTGTTGTAGGCGGTATTTACCGAGAACGCTGCATGCGCCCGGCTTGGGACGACATTTATGGATCTGCAGGTCGAGCAGCAACGGCGATTGCACGTTTTGGCGGGCGGGCTGAATTGCATGCCTGCGTTGATAGTGATACTCAGGTCGTTGTGGAGGCACGCGCAGCCGCAGAAGGCTTCGCATTCAACCTCACAACTTCCCAGGCTGGAGTGACCTTCGAGCACATCCACGGCCTTGCTACCCCGGATATTCGCTGCGACAACCATGCCAGCTCGCAACTTCAGGTTAGTTCCGAAAAGGTACTCAGGTTTGGCATGATCAAGGGAACCGCAGTAGTGCATGCTGAATATGCGGTATTTGATCCCCAGAACGCCGAAGGCCCTGAGTCCTTCAACGCCAATGGCTCTACAGCCAAACACTTGGCGCTTGTTCTGAACCGCCACGAAGCCAACCTGCTACTTACAGACTCTAATGGATTGCTCCCTGAGGAGATAGCGGCGGCATTGGCAAAGCTGGAGCGCGCGGAGGTTGTTGTAATCAAAATGGGCCCACTTGGCGCACTTGTGTATGACAACGGGGTTATCTCAAGCGTACCGGCCTATCGCACTGAGCACGTATGGAAGATTGGCTCCGGGGACACCTTCGCCGCCCACTTTGCGCTGGGCTGGTTAGACAACGGTCTATCAGCTCATGAAGCGGCTTCGATTGCATCTGTCGCGACGGCCTTTTACTGCGAGACCCAGGGTTTTCCAGACAGAACATTGCTAGCTGGATTCAAACCAAAGGCGCTGCAGCCATCCGAGCGATACCGCAATGGCTATGCCCCGAAGGTTTACCTAGCCGGCCCATTCTTTACGCTAGCTCAGCTCTGGATGGTCGGGCAGGCTCGCCGAGACCTCATAGATATGGGTTTGGATGTGTTCTCTCCTTACCACGATGTGGGGCTGGGTAATGCTGAAGAAGTGGTGGAAAAGGATCTCGAAGGTGTACGCGATTGCGATGTTCTCTTCGCTATAGGTGATGGCCTCGATTCGGGCACGATATACGAAATAGGTTACGCACGAGCATTGAACAAGCCAGTCGTTTTCTACGCGGAGAATGAGTCCGATCAGGATAAAAAAATGATGGAGGGCTCCGACTGCCGCATCACCGATGACTACGTCAGTGCGGTCTATCAGATGGTTTGGGAAGCGGTAGAGCTATGAAGATAGGGTTACTGCTGTCGGGCGGCATGGACTCCTTGGCGCTTGCATGGTGGAAGCGATCAGATATCGCATTCACCCTCAACTACGGCCAACTGGCGGCGCAAGCTGAGATCGAGGCTTCACGCACGATATGTAGGCAGTTGAATATTTCTCATCAGGTGATTGAGATTGACTGTCGTCAGTTAGGATCGGGGGACATGGCCGGCACCCGAGCCGACGACTTGGCTCCGGCGTCGGACTGGTGGCCATACCGCAATCAAATGTTAGTCACGCTGACGGCGATGAAGGCGATTTCGTTTGGCGTGACACACCTGTGGCTCGGCACGGTGAGGTCGGATGGCTTCCACAAAGATGGCTCACCTGAGTTTATGACTGCAATCAGCCATCTGCTCTCCCTTCAGGAGGGCGGCATAGTTGTCGAGGCCCCTGCAATAGGGCTCTCCACCGCTGAGCTAGTGCGTCTATCGGGTATCCCAGCCGATCTCCTAGCCTGGGCCCATAGCTGTCATAAGTCGCATGTGGCATGCGGTAACTGTCGAGGCTGCAATAAATACATGGAGGTTTTTCAAGAGGTCGGGTATGACCTGGATCGACCTGGGTGACCCCCTACCTAGGGAGGCTCCCGAACCCTATGTCCCGATTAGTTGGGAGGTGTGCGAAATATGCTCACTCCCCTCTTTCTCGGAAGTGCCTGATCGATCCTTTGGCGAGGTGCTAGACGCACGCGTCTCGCGCCGCGTGTTCGGTTCTGTCGACGACCATCAGTTAGGTTCGTTCCTCTGGATGGCATGCAGAACGCGAGAGATGAGAGCTTCGAATCTTGGGTTCGATCTTGAGCATCGTGCTGCGCCATCTGCCGGCGCAATTCATCCAATTCATGTTGTCGTAAAACGGCCAGGTAACGCACGATGGTGGCTTTATGAGCCTAAAACCCATCAGTTACTAGAGCTCAAGCATGCACCCGCAAAGCTCTCGAGCCTCTACGATCTGAGCTTGCAGGTTTTGCAAGGCGATCAAGCTATTCGCTTCCTGTTTCTAGCCGAGCCCGGAAAGACCTTGGGCAAGTACCAAGATGGGGCCAGCCTCATTTGGCGCGACGCGGGGGCACTGCTGGGGGTGATGGCTCTGACGGCTGCAGCCCAAGGACTCACCTTTTGCCCGTTGGGCATCACAGGTGAGCCGTGGGCCAGTACTTTAGCTGATCAGGGCAAGCTGGCTGGGGTTGGTCTTGCGCTTCTTGGGTCGGCCGCGAGTAACTGAATCAGGATTATGGTGGCCCAAGCCCATGATGCTATGCACCGTGGCGGGGGAAGACATCATTTCCAGCCACATCAGTGCATCCAGCTCGGAGGCTCTGACGCCTAAACCTTTGCTGAAGCGGATGAACTGCTCCTCAAGCTCTAAATAGTTGCGTTCGACAGTCAGGCTGCTCTCGAAGAACTTGCCCAAGAGACCGGCACGCAGAATGTGGATATCCAGAATGGCCACGTCGTCTGCGTCCAACCAGTTGCGAGCTACCCACGAGGCGGTCTTGTAACCGATACCGGGAATGACCAGTAGCCAGTCTCGAAGCTCCTTTCCAGAGGAGAGCGGTGGCCTTTCTGCAGAAAGCTGCTTAAGGGCCGCGCTGAGGTAGCGGGCCTTCTGCTTGGCGAACCGGTACCGCACCTGGCGCCCATCAATCAATAGGGGTTCTTGCAGCCACTCAAGCAGGGTTTCTTCTAATGGCGGCTTCTCGTCGAATGCACCACGCTTTCTCATGTGATGAAAAGCAGTGAGACCGACATTGGCAGGAATGCCATGACCGCCCAACAGACATGCTCCGACCTCCTCTTTCAGAGTTGCGCCCAGTTTGTAATTGATTCGGTCCCCGGAAAGGCGGCGAGCATAAACTTGATAAGCCCAGTAAGCAGGCGTTGGAAACGCCTCCATTGCGCCCCAAGGAACACCTGGAAGAACCTCTGCATCTGCTTTGGGTAGCTCAACGTTGAACACCACCTGATCCATAAAAATAGCGCCAACTTGCATCAGGCAGCCTCCTCGTTGTTGCCGTAAAGTTCCTGCATCCACTGCAGTAACTCGTGCCGCTCAATAGGATCTAAGCTCTCGATGCGAGAGCGAAGCCTGGTTTGGCGGCGCTGAATGGTCTGGCGGTCCCGAAAGGTCTCGCCCAAGTATCGGGTGTCGTGCAATCGACTTGGCGGTGCGAAGTTCATCCACACCACCTCCTCACGCATCTCTACGTGTGTTTTGGCCGGAAAACTCACTTTGCGCCACCCAACTAGCTCGCGGTTGTAGAGATCACAGTCATATCCCGACAGCATCACACTGCAAGGTAAAGCGATCAAACATTGCAACAGGCGGGTATGGTCGGCTTCAGTGTAGTCGCAGCGGTAAACCTTCTCTCTCCGGCGCGTTTCGGGGACATAAGGGGGGTCTACATACACCAGTTCCTGGCCTTCGAACGCATACCCTTCGAGAAAGGACACAGCGTCGACCTGGTGGAGTTCGCAGGTCTCAGAAAACCCCGACTGCCAAAGCTCAATGACCTTGGCGTCGATGTCCAAGCCAATGTTCCGCTGCGCAGCTTTCTTGTTGCGCATGACAGCACCGCCACCAAGATGGGATTCAATGTATGTCTGATGCGGTGGCATCAGGTTGATCAAGCGCTGGTAGCACTTGCCTTTTCCGCCTGGATATCTCATGCGCGAAGCATCGTCAGGAATGACGATGGTGTCAACTTCTAAGCGCCGAATGGTCAGTTCAGCACAGACCGTGCGTTTTTGGCCGACTTCTCGCGGTCATCGCCACGAATCAAGTTATCCAAAGTGGATGCATATGGCCGGCTGGTCGAATACGCAAAGATAATCACCTACTGTGCCACTGCGCACGTCTGAATAGACGTTTTCGAAAACAGGCTAAAGCCCCGCTTCCCCCCACAAGCCATCTGTTAAAAACATGTCCTAGCTGTTAACCGCTCGACTGGGGAAATCTGTGCCGAACAGATCAATCGAGCGATAACCCGATGCCAGTAGATTACGAAACCATCCAAAAAATACAAAAGCTTGGCGACGATGTTCTGATCGGCGTGTCCGAGGTTGCTGCGTTGACCGGGTTCAGCGCGCTTACGGTCCGTCAGCGTAAGTTGCCAGGGCTTGAGCCTGTACCAGGGCTCTCAAGGCTGCGATGGAGGCTAGGTGACTTAAGAGCTTGGATGCGCACCGGGAATACAGAGAACCCTCCTCGCCCCGCCATGGCCATCACCTCACCAAAATCAAAACACACAGGTAGGCCAACCAAGAAAGCGCAGGTGGAGGCGCGACAATGATCGTCCCTTACGTCATCTCCGTGCGTTTGCACCAGGAGCCGTGAGCATGGGCAGACAACGAACCATCAGGGATCAGAATTTTTGGCGCTCCCCGCGCCTGCTGAATTGCACCACTGAAGACAAAGTCGCGTTGCTGCACCTTTTAACAGCGCCCGACAGCAATATCACCGGCGTATACCCACTCGTGCCGCGCATTGCAGGAGCTGAGATTGGCTGGACTGCAGAGCAATGGTTACAGGTCATTCATCGACTACAAGATGAAGGCCTGGCTAGATATGATCACGTCAGATATGTCGTTTGGGTACGTATCTGGTGGGATCACCACACCGCTACTCAGGTGACGGGGCCAAAACTGATAGCGAGAGCGCTTGAGGAAATTCGCCGCATTCCGAGCGAGTGGCTTGACGATTTCCTGCGCGATTTCAAAGAACGACTTACAGTGAATCAGCAGCGATTGATCAATGAGGCCCTCCGTCCCCGCCCAGACCCAGGTCTAGAAGAGGTACCGATACCCCACGGATGCGGTATCGATACCGTATCGGACCAAGTTCGGCTTAACACTAAACCTCAACCTAAACCTAAACCATTAACTGAAACCCAAACGCCACATATCGCTTCCAATGAGCTGGATCTGTCCGGAATTCCCACAGAATATCGGACGGATGTTTGTAAGGGTATTGTGAAGGCGAAAGCCACGGGAAAGCTTCGAAATGGGGCTCAGCTTGTCGTCAGTGCGATGGCAGAAAGGTTTCGTTCCGCATCGGGTAAACCGCAGGACGCCATGGCCCTAACCATGTATCTGGCTGAACATCTGAATAGACCCGGTTAACCGTTAGCAGCAGGTATAAGGTCATGGCAGAAGTCAGTCCAGTTCGAGAGGACGAATGCTATGGCTGGTCGAAGCCGTGCAGTAATTGATCGGATAACCGTACAAGCCCGGATTTGGCAATGGGATATGTCGTGGTCCTTTGGCATGGCCACGCACGCCGATACCAGGCTAATCGGTGACCATTATTCAGAGCATGCTTCGATGAAGCTGCACGGCTCCATCCGATATCCCGAAGCGTTCAAATATCCGATATTGGAATGCTGCCTATACGTTGACCCGCTACTCCTAGACGGGAAGGCAGCACCTAGCTGCATCGGCTCAATGCAGGCGGCTGGCAAGAGACTGGTTGCGTATGTAGCTATTCACAACGAGCGATTCAACAGCTTAGTGGTCGCGGCAAATCGTTTCGTTGCCTTGGAGATCAATGCAGAGCCATTAAGGTACCGTAAGGCCAGGATCATGGGCATTCGCCTCAGCACAGAGCTGGAGACTGATTGGTAATGGCATTAGCTTTATCGCAGCAGCTATCCCAAATGTAAGTCATGGCGCGATGAAGCTACCTGATACCAAGCTACCGAGTTTGCCAGTGTCACCGGGAACTGCGAGATAAGCACGCTGGAGGATTACTACAACATTAGGGCCGAAGCGCTGTTGGCCAAGCTGGCCTGAGGCTAATCAGCTATATCCAATCCCAGCGAGCATGCGAGCTCTCTCGCTTCATCGTTTCTTCGAATAGAGAGGATTGCTTCTTCCTCTCGTTCCAAGTCCTTGAGTGCTAGGTTTTCATAAAAACGCCTAAGGAGGCGCTGCAAA
>NZ_LJQT01000207.1:0-1176 GCF_001400515.1 Pseudomonas meliae
TTTTCTGGTCCATGAACTCGCCGGAGGCGGGATTGGGGTTGGCGTAGCCGACTTCATCGCTGACCTGGGCGATCACCTTGGGGTCAAGCATGTAATTGATGAAGGCGCTGGCGGCCTTGATGTTTTTCGAGTCTGCCGGAATGGCCAGCATATCGAACCACAGGTTGCCGCCCTCCTTCGGGATGCTGTAAGCGAGCTTCACGCCTTTGCCTGCCTCTTCTGCGCGCGCCTTGGCCTGGAACACATCGCCCGAAAAACCGGCTGCAACACAGATGTCGCCATTGGCCAGATCAGTGATGTATTTGGAGGAGTGGAAATAGGTTACGTAAGGACGAATCGCCATGAGTTTGGCTTCGGCCTTCTTGTAGTCCGCTTCCTTGGTGCTGTTGGGGTCCAGCCCCATGTAGTTGAGCACCGCTGGCAACATTTCATCGGCGGAATCAAGAAACGCTACGCCACAGCTGGACAGCTTCTTGATATTCTCAGGCTCGAACAGCACCGCCCAGGAGTCGATCTTGTCGACACCCAGCACTGCCTTGACCTTTTCGACGTTGTAACCGATGCCGTTGGTACCCCACAGGTATGGCACTGCGTACTGGTTACCCGGATCGTTCTTCTCCAGGCGCTTGAGCAGCGCCGGGTCGAGGTTCTTGTAATTGGGCAGCAGCGACTTGTCGAGTTTCTGGAACGCGCCAGCCTTGATCTGCTTGCCGAGGAAGTGATTGGACGGCACCACCACGTCATAGCCGGTGCGTCCGGCCAACAGCTTGGCCTCAAGGGTTTCGTTGGAGTCGAACACGTCGTACATCGGCTTGATGCCGGTCGCGGCTTCGAAGTCCGCCCGTGTGGTCTTGCCGATGTAATCGGACCAGTTATAAATATGCACGGTGGATTCAGCCTGAGCACTGATCGACAGTGTCAGCCCGGCAGCCGCCAGCAAGGCTTTGGAAAAAATAGAAATAGACAAAGAATGAGTCCTTTTAACAGAGGGGCCTGAGCGCCGGAGGGCGTCCGGAAAACCAAACCGGCGCGCAACTTACCGTCTATGCGTCCAACCAGCAAAGGTTTAGGCAATATTCCTGTCTGTTGGAGGCTGCGCAGCCAAGGCTACGCAGCATCCACAGGTTTGATGACAGGCTTATTTACCTGACTTTATCTTGGTCCAGCTGCGGGTCA
>NZ_LJQT01000307.1:0-320 GCF_001400515.1 Pseudomonas meliae
GTGCTGGACGCTGATTTCAATCCGGTCGCCCAAGGCTGCAGCGGCGAACTGCACATTGGCCATGCGGGTCTGGCGCGGGGTTATCACAACCGCGCGGCGCTGACTGCCGAACGCTTCGTGCCGGACCCGTTCTCCAGCGACGGCGGTCGCCTGTACCGCACCGGCGACCTGGCCCGTTATCGCGCTGCCGGAGTGATCGAATACGCCGGGCGTATCGACCATCAGGTGAAGATCCGTGGTTTCCGCATTGAACTGGGTGAAATCGAAGCGCGGCTGCAAGCGCACCCGACCGTGCGCGAAGTGATCGTGCTGGCCGTGGA
>NZ_LJQT01000169.1:0-267 GCF_001400515.1 Pseudomonas meliae
GACTTGGCCGGACGGTTACCCACAATGTTCTTTCAGACATGAATTGCAGAACGAGCCCTAAAAGGAAGGCCGGAGAAAACCCAACCACAAGTGACGACGCAAAATGCGCTGGGCAAAGCGATCAGCTGCCTTACCAGCAACTGGATCGAGTTGCTGCGCTACACCGAATACCTGCCGATCGACGGCAATGCGACAGAGCGCGATCAGGCTCTTCGTTATCGGGCGCAAAAACTGGCTCCTTAGAGACACGCCTAAGAGGGTGTAGAC
>NZ_LJQT01000390.1:0-2354 GCF_001400515.1 Pseudomonas meliae
TTGTCTACACCCTCCTAAAGGGTTTTCAGTTAGTCGCTTCGGCGTGCGTTGCAATACAGGTACTGGCCTTTAGTGCGATTTCGTATTCAAATCAAACCCTCGGCGCGTTTGTCAGTCGAACATTCATGTCGTACTCAGCGCGCCAGGGTCGGGGCGCTGTTTTCTGGAGAGTCACGCATGACGCGCAGCCGCAAGATTTTCGCCTGGACAGGTACCACGTTATTGGTGGTGCTGGCCATACTGGTCATTGTGCTTGTCACGTTCGACTGGAATCGCATCAAACCTACCCTCAATGAGAAAGTCAGCGAAGCGCTGCATTGCCCGTTCGCCATCAATGGTGACCTGGATGTGCGCTGGATGCGAGAGCCCGAACTCGGCGGCTGGCGTGCCTGGGTGCCGTCGCCGCACTTCGTGGCCGATGACCTGACACTGGGTAATCCCGAGTGGTCGAAAACCCCGCAGATGGTCACTCTCAAGCACGTTGAGTTTCGTCTGTCGCTGTTGCCACTGCTGGCTCAGCAAGTGGTCATCCCGCGTATCGATTTGACCGGTCCAGAGGCAAAGCTTGAGCGGCTGGCCGATGGTCGCGCCAACTGGGTGTTCGACCTGCCCAAATCCGACCCGAACGCTGAACCTTCCAAGTGGGTGGTGGATATCGGGGCCATCAAGTTCGACAAGGGGCTGGTGAGTTTCAATGACCAGACACTGAATGCCAATCTGGATGTGGTGATCGACTTGCTCGGCAAGCCGATCCCGTTTGGCGAAATCGTTGGCAGCAAGGAAGCGCAAAAGGCCCAGGAAAAGGGCGCAGTACCGCAGGACTATGCGTTTGGTCTGGCTGTAACAGGCCAGTACCACGGTCAGAAACTGAGCGGCACCGGCAAGGTGGGTGGCCTTCTGGCGCTCAAGGATGCCAGTCAGCCGTTCCCGGTGCAGGCCGATGTGAAGGTTGGTGATACCCACGCGCTCATCGCCGGGACCCTGACCGACCCACAGAACCTGGGTGCGCTGGATCTGCGCCTCAAACTTTCCGGCGCGAGCCTGAGCAATCTGTACCCGCTGACCGGCGTTACCCTGCCGGACTCTCCGGCTTACTCCACTGATGGCCGCCTGATCGCCAAACTGCATGACTCGGCAGGAGCCAACTTTCGTTACGAAGGCTTCAACGGCAAGATCGGCAACAGCGATATCCACGGCGATCTGGGTTACGTCGCCAGCCAGCCACGGCCGAAGCTGAGCGGCGTGCTGGTGTCCAATCAGTTGTTGTTCAGCGACCTCGCGCCGCTGATTGGTGCCGACTCGAATGCCGCTCAGAAAAAACGCGGTGGCGAGAGCAAGCAGCCGTCGGGCAAGGTCCTGCCCGTAGAAGAATTTCAGACCGACCGCTGGCGAGCGATGGATGCCGACGTGGAGTTCACCGGCAAGCGTATCGTGCAAAGCCCGGACCTGCCGTTCACCGACCTGTATACCCATCTGATTCTCAACGATGGGCAATTGAGCCTGGAACCGCTGCGCTTTGGGGTGGCAGGCGGCAAGCTGGATGCTGATATCCGCCTCGACGGCCGCAACAAGCCGTTGCAGGGCAGGGCGAAGCTGTCGGCGCGCAACTTCAAGCTCAAGCAGCTGTTCCCGACTTTTGAACCGATGAAAACCAGCTTCGGTGAGCTGAACGGCGATGCCGACATCAGTGGCCGAGGCAACTCGATTCCCGCTTTGCTCGGCACCGCCAACGGTGAAATGAAAATGCTGGTGAACGACGGCGCGATCAGCCGTGGCCTGATGGAAATTGCCGGGCTCAACGTGGGCAACTACGTGGTGGGCAAGCTGTTTGGCGACAAGGACGTGAAGATCAATTGCGCGGCTTCTGATTTCGGCATCAAGGACGGCTTGGCGACCAGTCGGCTGTTCGTCTTCGATACCGAGAACGCCATCATCTACATCAATGGCACCGCAAACATGAAGACCGAGCAGCTGGACCTGCAGATCAACCCGGAGTCCAAGGGCTTCCGCGTGTTCTCGCTGCGCTCGCCACTGTATGTCAACGGCCCGTTCGCCAAGCCCAATGCAGGCGTGCAGTCCGGCCCGTTACTGCTGCGCGGCGCCGGCATGGTCCTGCTCGGTGCGACCGTAGGCCCGGTGGCCGGTCTGCTGGCGCTGGTCGCGACCGGCGATAGCGCACCGAACCAATGCGGCCCGCTGCTGGAGCAGATGCGCACCGGCAAGGCGCCGAAGACGGTGAAGTGATTGCACACTCAAGGATCAGCGGTGCGATGCAGATCTGTGACGCAGAGCGTCACGCAATGCATTCCGACGCTGGAGCGAGCGGAACGATAATCTCAACTATCGTGCGACGC
>NZ_LJQT01000377.1:0-568 GCF_001400515.1 Pseudomonas meliae
GCTTCGCAGCTTCCGGGTCCTTTGCAGCCAAGAACCGCCGGCATCGCTCAAATCCTTGCGCCGCACCTTCTGTGACGATTACTTGTGGCACTCAGGCACCGCCTTTTCGTCTTGGGTGCCCCAAGTGTTTAACCAAGTACGCACTTCCTGACCGGTCAGGTGCCGACCGGTTTCCTGATAAGCAGCCCAGGAAGCTAAGGCTTCCTGCTTGAAGTTTTCACGGGCTTCCTCTCGTTCGACGTATTGTTGGATGGCTTCAAGCATGATCCAGTGCGGTGAACGGCGGCGCTGACTAGCGAGGTATTGGACGCGGCCTTTGAGCGTATCGTCAATCTTGAGTGATGTTGCCATTGCTGTTCCCTTATCACTTGGTGATACCTAGTAATAATTTAGCCTGTCCCGTTCTGTCCATCAAACGCTCGATTGATGGACGTGCTAGCCGGTGCTGGTTCAGTTGCAGCTAATGTGAGCCGGAAACGATGGAATCCAAGTCGATGCGACTGAATGCGAGCACGGCTGTTTTCGATTGCAAGCCCCTACACTTAGCCCTTTGGCTGTGCAGCGGCCC
>NZ_LJQT01000076.1:0-408 GCF_001400515.1 Pseudomonas meliae
TTACTCAATGTGATCCAGCGAGCCCGGCAGCAGATACGGCTGATGGCTTACAGCTTCACCTCTCCAAGCGTGGTCAAGGCGTTGGTGCAAGCCAAACGGCGCGGCGTCGATGTACAGGTGGTGGTCGATGCCCATGGCAACGACAACAGGGCCAGTCGCGCTGCGATGAACCTGCTGGCCAACGCGCAAATCCCTGANAGCACGACAAGGTGATCATCACCGATGGCCAGAACGTCGAGACCGGCTCGTTCAACTACTCGGCCTCGGCCGCCAAGGCCAACAGCGAAAATGCGGTGGTGATGTGGGACGTTCCTGCGGTGGCCAGCGTGTACCTGGAGCATTGGCAATCACGCTGGGTACAGGGCCAGCCTTATCAGCCGACTTACTGAGGAAGGTGTGGTGAAACTA
>NZ_LJQT01000076.1:427-641 GCF_001400515.1 Pseudomonas meliae
ATACGCTCAGCAGTGCTGCTCAACCCCAGACGAATGCAAGGCCTTCCGAGACATTGAGGAACAAATCGGCCATTGCACGCCCGATCAGGCCTGGGGCATGTACTTCGTATCGACAGGGAGCGTGCGTGAAAACATCAGACCGGCAGTAATGAAACACATCGCCCAGGGCAACAAGGCATTGCTGGTTGAGTTTCCGGAACTTGCGCCGGCGAAA
>NZ_LJQT01000076.1:661-808 GCF_001400515.1 Pseudomonas meliae
AGGAGTCATCCATGTCTGACCAGCAACTGCAACCGGGCTATTGGCGCAATGCCTCACGCCTTCTCAATCTCTACGGCATACCAGCCCCCTTGTTCTTGTTGTACCTGGCGTGGTTTCGCTTCCCCTCCATGGTCACGATCTACGTCA
>NZ_LJQT01000076.1:832-1177 GCF_001400515.1 Pseudomonas meliae
GGCTTTCGGCTGCTCTCGTTCTTTGGGTGGACGTTCCAGGTCCTGGTGATGCGACTGGCTTACCTGTTGCGCGGCAAGCGCTTGTCCGGTCGGCCCTGGTGGTATCGACGCTTTACCGAAAGGGGGGAGCGATGAACTTGCTATTGCAAATGGCGCCCATAATGGAGGCGAGAGACAATGACGTTAACCATTGATCATGCGAAGAAGTTAGTTATTGAATTCTGTGCGACCTACCCGGTAGCGTCCACCATCAGCTACAAAATCAGAGAAACCCAGGAGGAGCTTTATGGACCGCAAGCCACCCGAGAAGCCGCTGGAACCATCCTCGGTTCATTTCGTCCAGGA
>NZ_LJQT01000282.1:0-491 GCF_001400515.1 Pseudomonas meliae
GGCAGACCCGTAGACGCAGAGCTGCGTAACCGAGTGCGTGAGCTGCTGGCTGCAGGTCTCGGGATCCGCGCAGTAGCGAGGCACGCTGCGTGTTCAACGACGACCGTCATGAAGGTCCGCGACGAGCTGGCGCAACGTTAGTCGGTTAAAGGCACTGGCCTACTCAGCGTCACGAAGCACCCAGCCCGCTTTTGAAAAAGCCCACCGGTTCAGGACGAGGCTATCAAGGGGGTCATACGGGCGGTTGTCCCAGTCGTGGCTTGAGATATTCACCCTTCTAGCATTTGTGATCAGTGTTCCTGTGTGGCCTCCCCGGGAAATCAATTGGACTGAATCATCTGGCTGTCGCTCGAATTCAATCCGAACCAGGATGGGATAGTCATACCCATTGCCTTTTGCCTGAAGCGGCTCAGTACAGGTTATGAACCCCATGACAGGGGTAGCAATTGCGTTCATGGAATGTCCCTTAGTGCTTTGGCTGTGCAGCGGCC
>NZ_LJQT01000003.1:0-652 GCF_001400515.1 Pseudomonas meliae
TCTTCGCCGGACGGCCGCGCAGCTTTCGCTGGCGGATGCTGCGCACCCTGCCTCCGCCCTGAACGGGCTGCGGCAGGGCAGACCGGAAAAATTTGGCCTGGGGGCCATTTTTCCTCACCCCCCTCGTGGGCTCGGGGGGCGTCTGTCCTTGTCGCTGTTTTACGCATCCTTCATCGCTTCGCTCTTCTTGATGCTGGTCGCTCCCTGCCGGTCGCTAAGATCAAAAGCANNCAGCAGCTTTTGGCTGCTGGCGCCTCCCTAGGGGTCGGCAGAAGCAACCAGCACCTAGCGGCGCTGGCCTCAAGCATCAATAGGCTAGGGCCTATTGACAGAGCGCCACACCCTGCGCCGACGCAGCCCTCGGACGGTGAAGCCGTCCTAGCCCTGCCCCATAGGGCGGCTGCGCCGGTCTCTGCTAACAGCAACCAACAGCTTTTGGCTGTTGGCATCGACCTAGGGTCGATAAGTGCCGGTGCGCATAGACGAACGATTCGGTGGCCCGCATTGCCTTTGCCCTACCTGCGGTGGGCTCGGCTTGCGTGCCACCGGCTCGTTCTGATTGGCGTCAGTCGCATTGCCTGATGCGCTCACCGCTTTGCCGTTGTCTGGCCTTCGGCGGACTCGGCTCGCGGCAAACGCATCAGGCTTGCTA
>NZ_LJQT01000450.1:0-763 GCF_001400515.1 Pseudomonas meliae
TTTCAGAGCGCCGCGACTCAACCGCAGCTGGACATCATCGCCGCCAGTCAGGCCAATCCGGCCACACAGGAGGCATTGCAAGAGGCGCTACAGAATCCGTCAGCGGCGGAGTACTTCGTTTCAACGGGCAGCCAGCAAGCACAACGCACCGGGGTGATGAGCGAGCGCGAGTTCGAGGCTTTCGAAGTGGGCAGGCGCTATGCCAATACCGCCTATGAAACCGACCTTCAGGCCCTGAGCGGAGACAACCTGATGCGTGAATTGGTGCGCGTGAAGAGCCTGGGCAACTGGCTGCAGTTGGGACTCAAAAACGACCAACGTCAGGCCAACATCATTGCCGGCCAGCAACTGGCCCTGGCGGCAGACGCCAAATACGTTCCGCAGCTTCAGGAACTGGGAGCAAAAATGAGTTCGGGGGTGACCGCACATGAAAACTGATCAATCGCAGACTGAGTCAGGAGCCGCACAGGAGGACAAAAAGCCCCGTACCCCGTTAAGGCAAGCGGGCAGTGTCGGCCTGTCCATTCTCAACCCATTTTCGGACCTGGCAGTGCTTTATCGCCGAGGTGTTAAACCCGGTGTAGGCCGGCTTCAACAGGCGTGGACTCTACTCAATAGAGAAAAAACGCCGGCTGAGTCATTGGACTGGAGTCGTGCCGTAGCGCTGTCCGGCAAGACACCGGAGCAGCTGCATACCAATTTCAGGCGCATTCAGGTTGGCTGGTGGTTCCTGATGATGAGCGCAGGCGGTCTGGCAATCGTG
>NZ_LJQT01000021.1:0-411 GCF_001400515.1 Pseudomonas meliae
TCGGCGATGCTCGATCAACTCGGTGAAGATTACATCCGTACCGCACGCGCTTATGGACTGTCCCGATGGACCGTTGTCCTTCGCCAGGCGCTCCCCAACGCTCTGATCCCCTCAGTTACCGTCCTTGGACTGACTTTGGGGGATTTGCTGTATGGCGCAGTACTGACCGAAACAGTATTTGCCTGGCCAGGTATGGGAGCCTATGTCGTTAAATCGATCCAGGCGCTGGACTTCCCTGCGGTGATGGGCTTCGCAATCATGGTTTCATTCATTTATGTACTGCTGAACATGGCGATTGATCTTGTATATCGCGTGATTGATCCACGCATTGGCCAGGTGAATTGATATGTACGTATACCAGACTAATCGCGCCCGGTTTCATGCAAAAATCGCCTATTTGGCCCACCACGA
>NZ_LJQT01000480.1:0-7652 GCF_001400515.1 Pseudomonas meliae
TTTTTCAGAGTTTCCCTTACAGTTACCAGGTGCGTGCAATTGATGTCATAGGCAACACATCCGAATTCTCGGCCGCGCTCACCGTGCGTACACAGAGTGAAGGCGGAGGCGATGCAAAACCGACGACACCTGTATTGAGCCTCGCAGACGTCACCCAGAGCAGTGTGTCGCTAACGTGGACACCGTCTACCAGCGATAGCCAAATCGTCAGGTATCAAATTGGCCGCAATGGTTGGCCTTTTCAAACGATCGCAAGCGTAACGACCGCGTATACCGATAGCGACGTCACTGCCGATACTCAGTATGAATACTACGTCGTTGCACAAGATACCGAACTTCAGTGGTCAGAGGTCAGTAATGTATTAAAGGTCAAGACTGCTGGCGAAACACCTGCTCCCGGTAACCCGTCACTGCCTCTCGACTTCAAATCCACCGAACAGACCACAACGTCGGTAACGCTCGACTGGAGCAAGGCGAAAGTTGCTCACGTCCAATATGACCTCTTCAGGGATAATGTTTTTTTACAGCGCGTTGGAAGCGCACCCTTTACTGACACAAGTGTCTTGCACAGCCGTCTTTATGGTTATCAGATCCAGGCGATTGACAGCGTGGGAAACAGCTCTGAGCGCTCTGAAACGCTCTTGGTCACTACAAAGTCCGAGCCCTCTGACGATCGCCCTACGCCACCAGGCAACTTACGCCAGACCGCTGCAACAATGACCAGTGTTTCATTAGAGTGGGACGCGTCTTTCAGTGCACTGGGTGTCGCGTCCTACCGCCTCATAACCTTTGGCGGGGAGACAGTGAGTCTCGACGCCACAACACTCAAGTACACTGTGGAAGGACTAACAGCGGCTAAAACGTATCAGTGTCTTGCCGGCGCGCTCGATACAGAGAAAAACCTGTCTGGCCCAAGCAATGTTGTACAAGCTTCGACCAGCGCAGCGATTCCTGAGTGGAAAACAGCTCAATCCTATTTGGAGGGGGATAAAGTGACGTATGGCGGCGACACCTATATCTGTCTCAATCCTCACACCTCACAAATAGACTGGAAGCCAGGTAGTGCACCAACGTTGTGGGCGCTTTGGGTGGAGCAAGCAGGCGGCAAACTTTATCCCGGTTTGCCGAAAAAATGGCAGTAATCCTCGTGACGTCAGGTACCTGCTGCCATAGCCGATGAGACGGGCTTGAAAATATAGCGACGAAATGACTTATCCACACAGCCTTCAAAGCGTTCATGTGGGTGAGTCGTTGCGCTGACGCAGGAATGTACTGGATAACAATCACTTATCCAGATCACCTTGCAAACATTGCACCTGTACATTTTTTGCTCAAAACCTTGTAGCCCACAGTTTCACTGGGTTACAGAGGAGCGCGAACACCTTACCCACAGAAGCGCCAACAGACTTTGGGTACAACTTCGTCCGAATCACCCGGCCTGCTGTGGACAATGTATAAAATGGCTGAAAAACCACCCGAATGGACCAACGCTGCACGCAAAACCCTGCTTTGATCATTTTTCATACAAAACCTCCAAAGCCTTTATTTACAAGGCTTGCAGGTAATCACAAACAACTTGTCCACAAGCACGCGCACAGAGATTGTGGGCAAACCCAGTGGCTGGCAGATGGCAGTGCGCATTTATCCACAAAAAAATGCAATGAAAATAAAGAGTTAGATTGATC
This sequence comes from Pseudomonas meliae, assembly GCF_001400515.1. Lineage (NCBI taxonomy): Bacteria > Pseudomonadati > Pseudomonadota > Gammaproteobacteria > Pseudomonadales > Pseudomonadaceae > Pseudomonas > Pseudomonas meliae. The sequence goes on from NZ_LJQT01000480.1 coordinate 1,686, forward strand.
GTTTTTTGAACACCACTCCGAAAGCCACGTTCTAAAAGCCCTTCAGACGTTCACGAACACATTATCCACAGGCGCACGCACAGGGATTGTGTGTAAGTCGTCCTGCAAAGCCGTTTATGCACAGACCTGTCAGGTTTGATAGGTACCTCAGCGCTTGCTCCGCGTATAGGATTTATTCAATGCATTGCCAACTCACTGTGAATGGACTCGGGTGTGCCGTGAAAAAATATCAAAGGATTGTAATGTCGGTGGCATTTGCCAGCGGCCTTCTGTTGGCCTGGCTGGTCACTGCGGCCCCTGGCGTGAGCCCTTCTGAATCATCTCCATCGGCCTCGACTGTTCCCGTCCGGGCAGTCGGTGAAGAAGTGAACGCGGGCACTTTCGAGCAGCCACGGCTGGCAGGAGAACCAGCTTTCAAAGGCGCGGTATTCCTCGACCTGACCGAGCAAGGCAACGTGTTCTATACCGCTGTGTTCGACAGCCAGCCTGATCAGGCTGATCCGGCTTTTCCCGATACGCCACGTTCAACCGAATTCTGGACCTACGCCGGCCAGCATTCAGGTCTGGGGCCGGACCTCAAGTCGTTCGATGAGCCTACCCGTGTGAGTGCCCTGCACATGGGCCTGATTGATAACAAAAAGGCTTTGTTAAGCTCGAAAGTGGACGGCACGCCAAGCGCCGAAACACCCTATCCCACCACAGCACAGAGCAATGATTTCTGGGACTTCCTAGGCTTTTTTGATAAATCCGGAACACCTGAAGCCATGAAAACCGATCAGGATCTGGTATGGCCTGGCGTCTTCGTATATTTCGAGCACACCAAAACCGTTTATCTGGCACAGCACACCGGACGCCCAAGTGTTGATGCTTGGCCTGCACCCGGCACAGAGCAAGGCGCTGGGTACTGGAAGTTTGCGGGAACCCTGTCAGGCATAGGGGTCACCCTCCCCAAACCCTGGACCGACATGAGCACGTCGAAGGGCTCTTATTATCGCAACCCGCTGAGCCCGCTACGCAGTCACTACTACGCATCCACATTTATCGGGTTTGCGCCCCTTCTGAATGCAGAGTTCCCCAATGACGCGCAGAGCAATCACAACTGGGACTATCACGGCGCACATGAAGGCTCATATACAGATCCGAAAGCCTTCGGAGAAAACACGGCGCTCGACAAACTGCATCGCGCCAAACTGCAGGGCAAGTGGGTTTCATTCGCGGCGCACTTCGCGGGGGCAGTTGAACAGCCTTACCCAACCTGGCCTGCCAATACCACTTATTGGGGAGTGCGCAGCATCACCCAGAACGCCGGAACCTGGTGGGACCCCAGAACTGATCTGGACACCGAGACCTGGGTCGGCGCTATCCATTCAGCGCCGCAGAGCCAGGGGAAAGCGCTGTATCGTGCGCTGACATCCTGGACCGCGCCGGCAACCGGTTGGGATTACAGCCAGACCGACGAGTTCCATTCGTTGGGGACTTCTCTCCATGCAGGAACAGTGGCCGACCCCAAGACCCAACAGGAATTTACCTGGCCCGGCGCGGTGCATAAAACGCTGATCGACGGCACTCCCGTTTATTTCGTATCGCTGGCAGAGGGCTTTCCCTCCGAGCAGGACTGGCCGCTGCCAACCACACCAGAAAGCAATGAACACTGGTCATATATTCCGGTGATACAACCGTTAGGCACTTTCGAAGCGCCGAGGCAGTTCGCTGACTACAGCCAGGCAGGTTCGGTCTACGTGGATGGCACTGTTCCAGGCGCGCGCACGTTCTATGTTTCCAATTACGAAGGCTACCCCGCCAACGATCTCGACAGCTTCTCGACTGTAGGCATCGCCGATCCTTACTGGGTCTATGCAGGCAGGCACGCAGGCACATGGAGTGACTTCAAGCCCTTCGATGACTTCACCCGGATCGGCGCACTGCATGAGGCCTCGATCAAGGGTCAGCGTGTAGTACTGCGCTCACTGTTCGACGGCATGCCCTCCGCAACGACGCCCTACCCGAATGATCTCGCCAGTAACACACACTGGGAGTTCGTCACGGTGTTCAAACATGCCGGCACGGCAGACGACCTCAAAGACCGTGATGACACCACATGGCCTGGCGCACTGCACCTGGATGAAGATCAGCACATCATTTTTGCGGCCAGGCAGCAGGCTCAACCGGATGCAGGGGGGTGGATTTATCCGGTGGGCGAAACAAGCGATGATCAGTGGAGCTACGTGACCTCACTCAACGGCGGCACAGCCGAAACGCCGCGCGAACGTAACGACATCAACACGCCCGGCGCAATCTTTGCCGACCAGCTTGGCCTGACGCGTCAAAAACTTTTCCGCTCCAGATTTTCCGGATTTGCTCAGGATGTAGGTGCTGTATATCCCTCAGGCGACGAATCCAACGCGTTCTATGAGTACGCCGGAGAACATGCCGGCACCTTCTCGGACCCAAAACCCTTTACCGATCCTACCTGGCCAGATGCGATACACGTAGCAACCATCGATGGTCAACGGGTGTTTCTCAAATCGAAAATCAGCGGAAAGCCCACTTCGCAAACACCTTACCCGCAACAGCCCGCAAGTACAGACTTCTGGGAGTTCATGTTTACCTCCGATCAGGCTGGCACTTACGCCGACCCCAAATCAATGAGCGGCCAGACCTGGGTTGGCGCTGTTCACGAGTACAGCTCATCAGGCCGGCGCCAGTTTTACATAGCTCAGCAGTCCGGAAACCCGACCGCCGACCATTGGCCTCTCCCGACTGCGGGCGATACAGAGTATTGGAAAGTGATGGGCGTGGTCCGGCACAAAGGCACGTTCGCCGATCCGAAAGACTTCGACGAAATGACCAGCCAGGGGCTGATTCACGCCACTACCGTTGAAGGTCAACACGTCTATTACCGCTCTCTCGCACAGGGCATTCCTCAAGCCAATGACTGGAGTTATCCCGTACCTGGAACCGACAACGAGCACTGGCAGTATTTGGGCACAAACGTTCCCGAGGGTACCTGGGCCGATCCGAAAGGCTCCTCAGGATTTACCTCGCCCGGCAGCATCCACGCGATGCAAGCCAGAGACCGTACTCTGTATCTGCTCTCCAAAGTCGATGGACTGCTTGCCGAGCACGACTGGCCGATTCCTCTGAACGGAGAAAATGATTACTGGACAGTAGTCGGAGAATCCAGGCATTCGGGCGATATCATCAATCCCAAGGATCAGCAGGAAGTGACCTGGACGGGAGCGATTCATATGCGCCAGGTCGAAAACACCAGGCATTATTACCGCTCGAAGATTGCAGGCAATCTAGCTGTCATCGGCATCGATCACCCGCTTCCGCTGCAAGCAGCCGGCAACGCCTGGTGGGAGTTCGTGGGCCAAGCCTCTCATCAAGGCACATTGACTGATCCAGTGCAGGCCGGGGAGATGATCAGGCCAGGCGAGACTGTCCGGGTCATCCACACCACGGACGAGTATTACCAGGCCCGTTTTGCCGGTGTTTTCAGTACCGGGCATCCGCTGCCTGACTCACAGCAAAGCAATGAAGACTGGTTTTATGTGGGTAAAAGTGCGCTTGCAGGCACCTTGCAATCACCCAAGGACGCTTACGAAATCACTTGGCCTGGCGCGATTCACCGCTTTGAAGTTGATGGAAAGGTTTACTTCGCAAGGTCCCTCATCGATGGCGTTCCCGGTCAGGGAGGATGGCACTATCCGACACCGCCTGACAGCAACCAGCAATGGTCTTACCTGGACATGGGTATTCACGCGGGCAGTTGGCTCGATCCGAAACCTGAATCCGATGCAACCTGGCCAGGCGCGCTACACGTGGTGAAAATCCCCACCGGTATTGGCGAAAGTTTTACCCGATGGTTCTTCAGATCGAAAATCTGGGGGCATGTGGCGGATGATCCAGAGGGCTATGGGAACGAAAACAACTTTGATCATGTTGGCTTTTCGATTTACCAAGGCACGCTGAACAGTCCCAAATATTTCGACCAGCCAACCTGGGCGGGTGCCATCCATCTGGACCGGGAAACGCGATTTATGTTTGAAGCCAAAAAATCCGGCGAAATGAACGTTGATGTAGGCGAACGGCCAAAGACCCCCACTGATAACGACTCCTGGCACTTTCTGGGCGTCAGCAGGCACTCCGGAACCGAAAACGATCCCAAGGAGTGGGATGAATACACGTGGCCCGGACGTCTGCATCGCTATGAGTATGATGGCAAAACACTCTACTTCCGTGCACAGATGACAGGGACACCTTCAACACATAACTGGTACTACCCCACAGATGAAAGCAGCACCGAACAGTGGGCCTATTACGGCACGACGTCGCATGCAGGCACTTTTGCCGACCCTCATGTACCTGACGAAGTTACGTGGAGGGGAGCGATTCATCGCGTAGAAAAAGACGGCATACGGCTCTATTTCAAAGCCAGACGCGCTGGAATACCCAACCAGCAGAACTGGGCCTATCCCCCAGACGACAGTAGCACTGAACATTTCCTCTACGTAGCGACCGCAAGACACGACGGCACTATCAGCGATCCCAAGAATGAGAACGAGCCCGTCATACCAGGCGACTATGTAAAAACCACGTACGAGGATGGTGATCATTATTTCATCGCGAAAAACAGCGGTGTTCCTTCATTGAATGACTGGCCAACCCCCGCCGATCAACAGGACAACGAAAACTGGGTTTTCTATGGCATCTCCAGGCACGCCGGCACCGTCGATAACCCTAAAGAGTGGAACGAAGTCAGCTGGCGCGGCGCCGTTCATGTGCGCAATGTCAGCGGAATGCGCTTGTTGTTTAGCGTGAACTCCGACAAGGAGGGTATACCTGAGCAGGACAAATGGAGCCAGCCTCCGAACGCGCCACTTGATGCGGACGAAGAGAAGAAGCCTCCGGCTCTCGTCGAAAAGTCGCCAGCCTGGAAGTTTCTTCAGGTCACGCACCTCACTGGAACACGCGATCAGCCCAAAAGCCTGGCTGACTGGACGCAGAATGGCCTTGTCCATCAGACAACCATCGACTATCAAAGCATGTTGTTCAGGTCGAAGTTCACAGGCAAGAACGACTACCCCAAGGAGCAGCCCGCTAAAGGCGACCCTGTTGCCGACAAGAGCTCTACATGGTGGGAGTTCTTCCGCAAGGGACGAGGTACGTTCGAAGTGCCCAATACCTGGAACGACTACGCCTACCCGGATGATATCTACAGCTACGACTACCACGGCGAACGGTTGTTGTTCCGTGCAGAAAAAGAGGGTCGTCCGTCCGAAGCGGGCCGGTACTTTCCAACCTCGGAATACAGCACGTCAGACTGGACATATCTCTACAAAAATGAAGGTAACTACGCCGATCCCAAAACATGGAACGAATTTACGCGTGTGGGGGAAATTCATCGTTACGATGAAAATGGCCAAACACGGTTCTTCAAGGCTTTGAAGGAAGGCAGCCCGGCCAGACACAACTGGTATTACCCTGCGGGTGCTGCAGACAACAGTTACTGGACCTATGCTGGCAAGCATGCAGGAACATGGCAGGATCCGAAGGAATGGGGCGAACCTACGTACCCCGGCGCCATTCACTCGCTGAATAACATTACTTTTTACCGCTCGAAATTTTCCGGTAACGCAGCCGCGCATTACTGGTATTACCCGACCTCAGAAACAGAAGACGCCCACTGGATCAGGGTCAACAAGGATGCGTATGCAGCGCCGGGCATCAATGACTTCACCAAGACCTTCGATCAGTACACGTGGGTCACTGCGCACAATGCTTATCTGGACGCCATTACTCCACAACTGGAACGCGGTATCAGGGGGTTCATGCTGGATATCCACATGGATGTGGGCGATGACAACGGGCAAAAACGGGTTCGGGTATGCCATCTGCCGGCGATCGGTGCATGCTGGAGGGACGCGCCCTTGTTAAGCGACGTGCTGAGAGGGTGTAGACAAA
>NZ_LJQT01000165.1:0-3443 GCF_001400515.1 Pseudomonas meliae
GTCTCCGAGAAACCCGGGGCGGTTCAGTTCAGTTCGTAGGGCCGGTGCTTTCAAGTGACCAACTGGAAAAAGACGCGCTAATGGCGAACCAAAAAAACGAGCTGAATACGCTCGCGCAACCGGGTGGCCAGCCACAGCAGCAATACCGTCTTTCTCCTAATGCCGCAGGTGCCAACAATTCAAACGGGTTCGGAGGGTACCAGGGAGGAGCTCCTGGGTACGGCCAGCAGTATATGGGCCAGCCGACCATCATCGATCCAACTCGCTATTGAGTTAGGGCAGGGGACAATCACATGACTACACAAGCAGCGGAAGAGCTGGACATTTTCAACACCGCGAAACCGGTTAAAGAACCTGAGACGCCCAAAGCCCAGGATAGCCAACAGGAGAAAGCTCCACCGGCGAACGCGATCAGAGGCGATCGTAAAAAGCGCATCAATGATCTCGTCAATCGGATTGAGGGTTGGCATTTCTTGGTGTTGGCTGTAGTGCTGGCAGTCATCTTCGTGATGACTCCAAAACTATTTTCAACCAAACCGCAAACCGGTGCCTCCCAGCAGTTAACACCCGTGCAACAGGCAGGGACGGTGAACGGCGTCACAGAGACCCCTGGGCCAGCAACCCAAGCGCCTGTCGCAGCCGAAAGCCCTGATTCGTCGGCTATCAACACCGAGCATTTGAACGCTCTAAATGAGCAAGTCCAAAGCATGGGCGGGATGATCGTCGGCCTCCAGAAAAACATCACCGAGCTGGAAGCGAAGGTTGCACTCCTCGAAGCAGGCCAAGCCACTGCAGGAAAAAAAGTCGGCCTACAACAAACAGTGCGCCGCCAAGCTCAAACGACCGTACCGTCGTCTGTGGCTGGCTATAGCCTGAACACCGTATATGCAGATCAAGCATGGATTCAGCACGGTGAAAAAACTTTCGTTGTCCAGGTAGGCGATCTTATTGACGGTCTGCAAATCATTGGCATTGATCCTGTAACACGTCGAGTCACCACCTCTAAAGGCGTTATTCGCTAAGGAACCAAATATGGATCTGGCGAGCATGATCATCTCGGCGGCCAACTCACTGGTCGCCGCACTTTGGGGGTTACTCTGGTCGTTGAGTGCCCTCGCCGGGATGATTTACGCGGGTACCGTACTGCGGCGGATGCAGCTTGCCACTATCGACCCCGGCCACCGCCCGATCACCCTTGGCAGCACATTTGCGGTACTTGTGATTGGTGCAGCACTTTTCAATATGTCCGGGGTGATCAGTTCAACCTGGTCGAGTTTTGGTGAAGGGGCGACAAACTACGGGGCCATTTCATACAGCGGTGCCGAGAGCTTTGGCAGGTTCAAGGAAGCCGTAAACGCTGTTCTGACTCTGACTTCATTTGCTGGGGGCTGTTTCTTCTTCAAAGGGCTGTTGCTGATGAAAAAAGCAGCGCTCGATGGGGATGGTTCGCAAGGGGGCGATGACGTCATTTGGCGCGGCCTCACTCACATGATATTCGGCGCTGCGTTGACTCATGTCGACAAGGTGATCGAGGCCTTCCAGGCCACTTTCAAACTCTACTGGTAACCACATAAGGAGCTTCATCATGAAATTTAATCCTATCGAGTTTGCTGTCGATGTAGTTCGCCGTGGCCATATCCGCCTGGTGACTAAAGCTGAGGAATACAAAGTAAATCCGGTGCAGCGCGGGATCATGCTCATGTCGGCAGGCCTCACCTTGTCCACGCTGTTCGTCACGAAGGCCGCATATGCGGACGGCTGGGCAGGAATGGCCAAGAAAGGCGAGGAGCAGGGCAGTTCCATCAAGGAAAGCCTTGGGCCAATTCTGCTGGCTCTGGGCTTTGCCGGGGCAGGCTTCGGCGGCATGAATATGTGGAAGAAAACCAACGACGAAAACTCCCGCATCACCGGCAAACAGATCTGGGGCCCGATGGTTGCTGGTGCGGCACTCGGTGGCACCGGCTTCATGATGACCACCGCTGGCGAAACTGTGGGCATCAGTGGTAGCGAATTCGGCAAAGTTCCGAATTGATCACGACCACACGGCAGCCTGCAATATGGCTGCCTTGGAGACTGCATGAGCAACGTTAAACAGGACCAGACAGTACCGGTATCCGAGCTTGGGAAAAACTTCGAGAAGCCAGTTCTGCCGTTGATGGCCATGGCCACGAAAGCACGCGTCTGGGGTGATCCCACTCCAGATGCAATCGAGCCAGACCCTACTCAGCTGACGACTGAAATGCGGGCGACGATTACTCACCAGTCGCAAAGTAAATGCTACTTCTGCGGCATTCATGCTCGTGCCGGTCATGTTCATAACATCAACCACAATCACCAAGACCTACGGACGGAGAACCTCCGGCTTGTGGATCCGCTTTGCCATGGTTGGCAGCACCTGGGAGAGATAGCTGAAGGCGACGCTTTTATCGCATACCTCCCAGGCTTGTCCCCTCAGGATGTAAATCACCTGCAGCGAGCCACCATGATCGCCATCGAAACGGGTGACGAACAAACGAAAGCCGACGCCAAGAAAATTCTCAACTGGATGGCATCGCATCGGGAATACACCGAAAAAGCATGGGACACCAACTCGCCCAAAATTTTAGCGGAGGCGATGACCCGTCTGGGCAAGACAGATGCCGATGTTAACTCTCTTGTTTTTCAAGGGCTGAGCGTCATTTTCAATCCGGCTCAGTTCAGCCAGGTCATCAAAGGTTGGGCACAGGAAGCGTATGGCGCAGCTCCTGTATCAACGTGGGCTCAAGTTCATCATGACGTGATGAACGCGCCACGCTAAGGAGGCAACATGGGACTTCTCGATAAGTGCATAGACGCAATGGAAGGTACCTTGGAGTACCTTGCAAAACACTTCATTCACAAAGATATGACCAGTTACTGCGAGCTGGCCACCGCTGTAGGGTTGACCGATGCTGATATCGAGAAATCCCCTGATCTGAAGGATCCTTACACACTGGTCAATAGTGATTATTCGCTTCTGACAGTGTTTGACTTGCAGGGTACGTTCCAGATGCTCTCTGAAACTGAGTTTTTAGAGATGCTGGAATCCTTGCGCATCCGCATGACCGGCTACATGCGTGACAAAGGCCACAGCCTCACGTTCAGCTTTGAACGTGATCCAGATCGCGCTACTGACGAACTCATGCGGCTGGCCGAACCACTGTTAAACACCGCACGCCGCATCGGCCTGAAAAGCGAGGACATCATTCTCGATCGTGTGAAGCGCAACGCGCCGCATTGTGCCTGGGAACAAAACCTGCTGGTCGTTTATACGCACCTCACGTCATTGAGCAAGGAAGAACAAGATCGTGAGCTCGGTGAACTGAGCAAAAAAGCATCCAAACATAAGCTTCCAAGACTCACCTACGGGCAAAATCCCGCATTTGCTCTCGCTGCGCTCAAGTATCTGTCAACGCCAACCAAAA
>NZ_LJQT01000322.1:0-5371 GCF_001400515.1 Pseudomonas meliae
TGCGGCGCTGGCGGGCCGTCTTCGTCGAGGTTGACGAAGACGATCTTGTCGACAGTCAAAATGCTTTTGCGGGTGATCTTGTTGCGCACCTGGCACTTGAGGGTGATCGAGGTGCGGCCGAATTCTGTGGCGGTGATGCCTAGCTCAATGATGTCGCCCTGACGCGAGGCGCTGACAAAGTTGATTTCCGAGATGTATTTGGTCACCACGCGCTGATTACCCAACTGGACAATCGCGTAGATCGCCGCTTCTTCATCGATCCAGCGCAGCAGGCTACCGCCGAACAACGTGCCGTTGGGGTTGAGATCTTCGGGCTTGACCCACTTGCGGGTGTGGAAATTCATGTTCACTCCTGAGCGTCTGGCCGGTAGAGACGTGCATGATGGCAGAGCCGACGGCCCGCGCCCATGCCTGTGTCATAGCGAATGTGCATCGACTCGATTACAGACAGATGGCAATTGTGTGGCCCTTAAACCGACAGAAAGCCTTGGGAAGAATCGCGAGCGCAGCTATACTGCCCAACGTTTCAAAACGGTCATCCACGCTTGATACCGTTCCCGCCACCTGTCCGAGGGGCGCTGCAGCAGGTTTTCCCTGTCAGGCTCGGATGGGGCGTTGTTTGCCAGGACGATCCTCGACCGGCAAACCTTAAACGCACAACGGCGCCCATTCGCATTTTTATGGAATGGAGACTCTCAATGAGTGCTGTAATCACGCCCGCAGAATTTAATGACTACAAGGTTGCCGACATTTCCCTGGCCGCCTGGGGTCGTCGCGAAACCATCATTGCCGAATCCGAAATGCCTGCCCTGATGGGTCTGCGCCGCAAATACGCCGGTGACCAGCCGCTCAAGGGCGCGAAAATTCTCGGCTGCATCCACATGACCATTCAGACCGCCGTGCTGATCGAAACCCTGGTTGCCCTGGGTGCCGAAGTTCGCTGGTCGTCGTGCAACATTTTCTCCACTCAGGACCAGGCTGCTGCGGCCATTGCCGCTGCCGGCATTCCTGTGTTCGCCTGGAAGGGCGAAACCGAAGAAGAATACGAGTGGTGCATCGAGCAGACCATCCTCAAGGATGGCCAGCCATGGGACGCCAACATGATCCTCGACGACGGCGGCGACCTGACCGAGATCATCCACAAGAAATACCCGGCGATGCTGGACAAGATCCACGGCGTCACCGAAGAAACCACCACGGGTGTTCACCGCCTGCTGGACATGCTGGCCAAGGGTGAGCTGAAAATCCCGGCCATCAACGTCAATGACTCGGTGACCAAGAGCAAGAACGACAACAAGTACGGCTGCCGTCACAGCCTGAACGACGCCATCAAGCGCGGCACCGACCACTTGCTGTCCGGCAAGCAGGCGCTGGTGATCGGCTACGGTGACGTGGGCAAGGGCTCGGCCCAGTCCCTGCGTCAGGAAGGCATGATCGTCAAAGTGACCGAAGTCGACCCGATCTGCGCCATGCAGGCCTGCATGGACGGTTTCGAGCTGGTCTCCCCGTTCATCGACGGCGAAAACGACGGCACTGAAGCAAGCATCGACAAAGCGCTGCTGGGCAAGATCGACCTGATCGTGACCACCACCGGTAACGTCAACGTTTGTGATTCGAACATGCTCAAAGCGCTGAAAAAACGCGCTGTGGTGTGCAACATCGGTCACTTCGACAACGAAATCGACACCGCTTTCATGCGCAAGAACTGGGCATGGGAAGAAGTGAAGCCACAGGTTCACAAGATCCATCGCACCGGCCCAGGCTCGTTCGACGCACAGAACGACGACTACCTGATCCTGCTGGCCGAAGGCCGTCTGGTAAACCTGGGTAACGCCACTGGCCACCCAAGCCGCATCATGGATGGCTCGTTCGCCAACCAGGTTCTGGCGCAGATCTTCCTCTTCGAGCAGAAGTACGCTGACCTGGCACCGGCCAAAAAGACCGAGCGTCTGACCGTTGAAGTGCTGCCGAAGAAACTCGACGAAGAAGTGGCCCTGGAAATGGTCCGCGGCTTCGGCGGCGTTGTGACCAAGCTGACCAAGACTCAGGCCGATTACATCGGCGTGACCGTCGAAGGTCCGTTCAAGCCGCACGCGTATCGCTACTGATTGATCTTCTGTGAAGAGTGCGCGGCGTTCCTGACGCCTCTCACTCTCTCAGTTGGCAATTATCTGTGGGAGCGGACTTGTCCGCGAAGGGGCCTGTGCATTCAATCAAGATGCAGCGTCTGAAATAAAGCCTTCGCGGACAAGTCCGCTCCTACAAAGTATGTGTTCGTTTCTATATCGAGATCGGCCTCCATGAGCCAAGAACGCCGCTTCAGCTTCGAGTTCTTTCCTACAAAGACCGACGCTGGACATGAAAAGCTGCTGACCGTTGCTCGTCAGCTCGCTACGTACAACCCCGATTTTTTCTCCTGCACCTATGGTGCCGGTGGCTCGACCCGCGACCGCACGCTCAATACCGTGCTGCAGCTGGAAAACGAGATCAAAGTCCCTGCTGCGCCGCATTTGTCCTGCGTGGGCGACAGCAAGGACGACCTGCGCAACCTGTTGGCGCAGTACAAGGATGCGGGCATCAAACGCATCGTGGCACTGCGCGGCGACCTGCCTTCCGGCATGGGCATGGCCAGCGGTGAGTTGCGTCACGCCAATGACCTGGTGAGCTTCATTCGCCAGGAAAGCGGCAGCCATTTCCACATCGAAGTCGCCGCCTACCCGGAAATGCATCCGCAGGCGCGCAATTTCGAGGACGACCTCAAGCACTTCGTCAACAAGGCCAACGCCGGTGCCGACAGTGCGATCACGCAATACTTCTTCAACGCCGACAGCTATTTCAACTTCGTCGAGCGGGTCGAGAAGATGGGCGTCAGCATTCCGATCGTGCCGGGCATCATGCCGATCACCAACTACAGCAAGCTGGCGCGTTTCTCGGATGCCTGCGGTGCGGAAATCCCGCGCTGGATCCGCAAACAGCTGGAAGCCTACGGCGATGACGTACAAAGCATCCAGGCGTTTGGCGAAGAAGTCATCACGCAGATGTGCGAACGACTGCTGCAAGGCGGCGCCCCAGGCCTGCATTTCTACACGCTGAACCAGGCAGAACCGAGCCTGGCGGTGTGGAACAACCTGCAACTGCCACGCTGAAAACGGCTGCGGCACCGCGGTCCGACCGGTAATTTCCGGGGGATCGCGGCCTCATACACCGTTGGGCAGCAGGAAAGCGGCGTATTGCGCTCGCTCTGTTATACTCCAGCCTTCCCGCCAGGCTTACGCCCGGACGCCCGGTCTTGCAATCGTCATCCGTTCACGCCAACAGCGCAATTTTCATCAAGCGCAGACGTCACGGAATGCACTGAAGACCCGGCAGGACCGGACGGGATCGCGTTGTCTTTACACGCCATTCGCGCCAGGCAAGACATCCCTTGAGCTTAAGCTCCAACAGAACAGGATTACTCATGTCCTTTGCTTCCCTCGGTCTCTCCGAGGCTTTAGTCCGCGCCATCGAGGCAGCGGGCTATACCCAGCCTACCCCCGTGCAACAGCGGGCCATTCCCGCCGTGTTGCAAGGTCGCGACCTGATGGTTGCGGCACAGACCGGTACTGGTAAAACCGGCGGTTTCGCCCTCCCAATTCTGGAGCGGCTGTTTCCCAATGGTGTTCCGGACAAATCCCAGCGTCACGGCCCGCGTCAACCACGCGTTCTGGTCCTGACCCCGACCCGCGAACTGGCCGCACAGGTGCACGAGAGCTTCAAGCTCTATGCCCGCGACCTGAAATTCGTCAGCGCCTGCATCTTCGGCGGCGTCGGCATGAACCCGCAGGTTCAGGCCATGTCCCGTGGTGTGGACGTCCTGGTGGCCTGCCCCGGCCGCCTGCTCGACCTGGCCGGTCAAGGCAGTGTCGACCTGTCCCACGTCGAAATCCTGGTGCTCGATGAAGCAGACCGGATGCTCGACATGGGCTTCGTCCATGACGTGAAAAAGGTCCTCGCGCGGCTGCCGGCCAAGCGCCAGAACCTGCTGTTCTCGGCTACCTTCTCCAATGACATCACGTCTTTGGCCGGCAAGCTGCTGCACAACCCAGAGCGCATCGAAGTCACGCCGCCGAACACCACGGTCGAGCGTATCGAGCAACGGGTTTTCCGCCTTGCCGCCAACCACAAGCGTTCACTGCTGGCGCACCTGATTACCGTCGGTGCCTGGGAACAGGTGCTGGTCTTCACCCGCACCAAGCACGGCGCCAACCGTCTGGCCGAGTACCTGGACAAGCACGGCCTTGCGGCTGTCGCGATCCACGGCAACAAGAGCCAGAACGCCCGTACCAAGGCACTGGCCGACTTCAAGGCAGGTGATGTACGCATCATGGTTGCGACCGATATCGCCGCACGCGGCCTGGATATCGACCAGCTGCCGCATGTCGTCAACTTCGAGCTGCCCAACGTCGACGAAGACTACGTTCACCGTATCGGTCGTACCGGCCGGGCCGGTCGTTCGGGCGAAGCCATTTCCCTGGTTGCGCCGGACGAAGAGAAGCTGCTCAAAAGCATCGAGCGCATGACTAAACAGAAGATCGCCGATGGCGACCTGATGGGCTTCGACATCACCGCAGTCGAGGCTGAAAAACCGGAAGTGCGTGAGCGTCCGGATGTTCGCAACTCCCGTGGTGCACGTCCTGCCGGCGACAAGAACAACGGCGGTCGTCGCGACAAGGGCAAGGACAAAGGCAAGGAAAAACCTGCCGCTGCAGCCGCCACTGGCGAACGCCCTGCAAGGCAGCCACGCGAAAAAAAACCTCGTGAGGGCACGCCTCGCAGCGAACAGCGTGCATCGCAGCCATCCATACCGCGCCCGGCAGCCGATCGTGCGCCGGACGAGTTCCGCGACGACGAAGTAGACAACTTCGGCAATCGTGCTGACTACGTCAGTCCTTATCAGGGCAAAGGCCAGAACCGTGGTCGTCGCCCTGCTGCTGCTGCGCCCGGTGCAGCACCGGCTGCTGGCGGTCGCCCAGCCAATTCGGGTCGACCTGCGGGCGGCGCTCGTAACGGCTCCGGTACTGGCGCGCCAAAGCGCAACGGTTCGGGTTCGTCGGCTCCGCGTTCGCGTGATGGCCAGCCGCGCGGTCGTCGCCCGGCACGTGAAGATCAGCCCTTGCCGCGTGAAGGTCAGGAGCCAGCCGTGCGTGCCCCGCGCGACGGTCAGCCTCAGCCGAAGATCGTGCACAAGGAATCCAAGATCGACCGTTTCCCGTCTGCCGAGCAACTGGACCAGTTGCCAACACGCCCACGCGGTGAAAAACCGGCGCTGCTGACCCGCAATCGCGACAGCTGATAGCCACGCAACACTAAAAACGCCCCGACTCGCTCGGGA
>NZ_LJQT01000238.1:0-616 GCF_001400515.1 Pseudomonas meliae
GACGCCATTGGCGACTTACCCGCCTTGTGCAACGGCGAGATTGGCGAGCAGGTGAAAGACTATCGGCACCCGGCGGATAATCCGTATCAACAGCTGATGCGAGCAGGTTCAATGGGTGTCACGTGTCACGAGGCCGGTCGGTTGAGCAAAATCAACCTTGAGCGTATGACGCACATTCCACCGGGCGGGAACTGGACAGATATTCCCGATGCCCTATTGCCGAGCGGGATGCGCATGGCACGGCGCAGTGATCACACAAAGCGTTATGGTCGGGTCAATCCTGAAGGGCTCGCATCCACCATCTTAACCAAGTGCGACCCACATTGGGGCGCCTACTTTCATTACGAGCAGGACAGAGCCTTTACCGTTCGCGAAGCGGCTCGCATTCAGTCCTTCCCTGACACCTACGTTTTCTGCGGCTCGCGGGTTGAGCAATACGAACAGGTAGGTAATGCCGTACCGCCGCTGCTGGGCGCAGCCGTAGGGCAAGCTATCGCTTTTGCGTTGGGGAGTGTCCCCAAGAACAAACGTACTGTACGGGTGGCGTAGTGGCAGGGAAGATTTGGGAGATCTTCGGTTATCGCTCCGATGACCATTCTCCGGCGGCGGTGGCCGA
>NZ_LJQT01000389.1:0-309 GCF_001400515.1 Pseudomonas meliae
GGGTGCGGGCGGGCTCCGAGGCCGGGGCCTGTTCCGGTGCCGCTGCTGGTTCGGGTGGCCCGATGCTGTCCGGCCCTGGAGTGTTTGCCGGAGTTTGGTCATTGTCATTGTTCTGCATGCTTGAGCTCCCGAATCTCGCCGGTGGTGGTCCCGTTGAAGTTGTACCCCGTGTTCACCTGGGCGGTAGGCCGGGCCTCTACAACCAGACCGTTCAAGCGGAACCGAAACAAGCGGCTCACCCCATGCACCACGACCACGTTCTGTTCGTTGTGCGCGTCGGCCACGGTTTCAGTGCCATCGGGCAATACA
>NZ_LJQT01000221.1:0-328 GCF_001400515.1 Pseudomonas meliae
GCAGGCCGGTGAGCGGGTCGTGGTGGGCTTGGTAGTCGAGGCGCGCCTGGGCGTGTTTGAGGCTGGAGATGTCAGCGAAAACGGCGACGAAATGGGTGGTGAGGTTGGCTTTGTTGCGCACTGCATTGATCGTCAGCCAGCTTGGGTAGAGCTCGCCGCTCTTGCGTCGGTTGCTGATCTCGCCCTGCCAGTGGCCATCGGCTGCAAGTTGATGCCACATTGAGGCATAGAACGCGCTGTCATGCTGGCCTGAGGCGAGCAGGCGAGGTGTCTGGCCGATGGCTTCGCTCTCGCTGTAGCCGGTAATCTCGAGACTGTCAGAAATTTT
>NZ_LJQT01000032.1:0-554 GCF_001400515.1 Pseudomonas meliae
GGTACTGCGTATTTTCCGGAGCGCCGTCTTCAATCCAATCGAAGCCATCGCTCTGAACGCGTTGGCGCTTGGCGGGCGTGTCAACGTTCCCGGGCTATTTGATTCCGACAATGCCAAGCATGCACGCGTGGTACAAACCATCCTTGCGCGGGCCAGCCAGCACATGGAAGCTGGAGACCGTGACATTTCCGCAGAGGAGCTACATCAAATGCTGGCTCCCCGGAGCGAGTTCCTGCGCCATGTGGGATCTGCGATTGTCAACGGCATGAATGCCAGCTTTGAGGCAATTCCCGCCCTGGTTCGGAAGCTTGGATATGGTGAGGCTCCATTGGCCGAACGTATTCCGTATCAAGACCTGGCTGTGCCCGACACGTCGCGGCAGCCCGCACCCTGAATCATAGTCGACGCGATCTACTGGACTTCACGAGCAGCAGTCAGGCGGGTAGCATGGTTTTTCACCGTGCTACCCTCGCCATCGCGGATGCTCCCACATTTGTCGGCACTACGGGTCAATCTGGGGCTACCGTCGACTGGGCAAGCGCAGATTTGGCTAA
>NZ_LJQT01000280.1:0-1191 GCF_001400515.1 Pseudomonas meliae
TTGCAGCGCCTCCCTAAAGGCCTTTTTTCGGAGCAGTTGGCATGTATCGTGTTTTGTCATGTCACAGAATGGTCATGTGCCCGGCCTAGGCTTGAAGCAATGGAGTTAATGGCGTCGGTTGCACTGATGTGTGCCCCGCAATAGAGCTGGTCTAGTCCAGACGGATACCGGAATGCGCGAAGATGTGCCACGGGCGGTAACAACGATTTGCAGTGCTCTGCAGGAGCAGATCGAACATGGCTTGTTGCCGCATGGCAGCAAGCTGCCTGCGGAACGCAAGCTTAGCGAGGTGTTTGCTACCACCCGTATCACGTTGCGTGAGGCCCTCGTGCAACTGGAGGCGCAAGGGCTTATTTACCGTGAAGAGCGTCGCGGCTGGTTCATTTCCCCGCCACGACTGGCGTATGACTTGATTCGGCGCAGCCATTTTCACGCAATGGTCTGCGCGCAGGGAAGAGTGGCTCACACTCAGCTGCTGTCGGCACGTCTGCAACCGGCTTCGGCGATGATCTGCGAAATGCTCGAACTGCCTGCGCTGTCGAGCGTGATCCAGATCTGCCGCGCCCGGCGTATCGATCAGCGGCTGGTGCTCTATGTCGAGCATTACCTGAGGCCAGAATTATTCCCCGGCATCCTCGATCACGACCTGAACGAGTCACTCACCGAGCTTTATGCCCGCTGTTATGACCTGCATTACGGACAAGTACGTTTCGATATGGTCCCCACGGCACTGCATGCCGACGCTGCAGCCGCCTTGAAGGTTTCCCTGGGCAGCCCCGGCCTGCGTATTGCAAGAATAAACTATGACCAGCGTGATCGACTGATTGATTGCGATCTTGAATACTGGCGTCATGATGCTATTCATGTGCGCGCCAATGTGCGTGGCAAGTTGTAGTTGAGTGCGGCTCTTCAAAAACTCCGGGCATGCGGCAAGTTTCAGTAAATTAATATCGATGTATTCAGCGCGTTGTTAGTTGCGGGTGCCAGCCAGTAAGACGTGACCTTCCTCTTCATTGAAAACCTTGGCTGTGCGGGCCGCTCAGGTCGAGTGCATGCGCGCAGACGTCCGGCTTATTTAAAAATTTAATGAGAAAATAACTTTAAGCTGCAAAGGGGTGAGCGTAATTTAAAAAGTTTTTGAGGTGAAAAAGTTAAGGAGGCGCTGCAAAAATGAGACTGTCAGAAATTTTG
>NZ_LJQT01000410.1:0-328 GCF_001400515.1 Pseudomonas meliae
TTTTGTCTACACCCTCATAGTAGCCGCTGGGTTGTCTGGAGCGACCTTTACAAATCAAAAGCCATCTGTAAAGTCAGTTATCGCATTTGGTGCGCTGTTGATTTTGTCAGTGTTCGGTTTGGGTTTCGTGCTTTGAAGAAGGGGCCAATTTTTTTTGGCCCCTAGATTCCGTATTATATACACTATACGGAATTGTACTGTATAATACCTCTACGCCAATATGGAGGTCACTTATGGATGCGTACTCGAACATTAAGGCATATCGAAATGTCGGCCTGGACATTAAAGGTTACAAGTCTACCGAAACATCTAAGAGGGTGTAGATAAA
>NZ_LJQT01000065.1:0-238 GCF_001400515.1 Pseudomonas meliae
ATCGAAGGCTTGTCAGACGCTGAACGTGAATTGGTGATCAAAGGATTGCAAGCACTGCGTCGAGAACGCGGTTTCGCGTGGAATGTGGCGTGTGATGTGGCTGCGCGGAGTAATGTGACGGTGTCACCGTCACTTTCCCTATATGGCATCACCGATATTGAACACCTGGCGCGCCGATTTGGTGGGTCAGCGTTGCATTGGAGCGAAGCATGACAACACGGTGAACCGCCCCGGGTTT
>NZ_LJQT01000010.1:0-1170 GCF_001400515.1 Pseudomonas meliae
GGTGTAGACAAAATCAAGTGGTAAGTCGACGGGCGAGCATTCGAGCTTCGGCCAACCATACCCACGCCTCGCTCACATCAAGTAACCGATCGTGATGCATGATCAGTCGCCTGGCTCGCTCATTCCAGGCATGAGTCCGCTCCACTACCCAGCGCTTGGGCATTACTACAAAACCACTCGGAGCCGGCGCTGCCGTGAACAAATCGCCTTGTTCTGAATGCCATTTCCCGGTGCGGCGATTATTCGCTCCCCTTATGACCTGAATCTGGACTGCGTGAATGTGTTGCGTCCGCTGAGCCCACTTTCCGGCATAGGCGCTGTCGACGAACAGAGTACTCAATGATGGATACTTACCCATTGAGGACGTCACTGCGTCATCCGCAGCGTCTCGATCCTGCACGCTGGCTGCACTGATGCTCACTGCCAAAAGAAGGCCCAAGGTATCAACGACGAGGCTTCGCTTACGCCCTTTTACCTTTTTGCCTGCGTCGTAACCACTTTCACCTCCTTGCGGAGAGCTACGCGTTGATTGCGAGTCCAGAACAGCGGCTGATGGTTTTTCATCACGATCTACCCGCTCTCGCCATTGAGCACGAAGCCGGTCGTGCATTTGCTCGAATTTGCCCTGAGCGCTCCACCGACGAAAGGTTTTATAGACGTTGTCCCAATGCGGAAACTCGCGAGGCAGCATTCGCCACGAGCATCCCGTACGCACGACATAGCAGCATGCGTCTAAAAGCGTCCGCCGGGAGTGACGAGGCGGCACGCCACGGCCTCCCGAGACCTCAAACAAGTCAGCGACCAGCGTCCATTCTGCGTCGGTCAGACAACTGGGATAACGTTGCTCTGGCAACTGACGTCGGTGCGCCTCGGTGTAGCCATAAGACTTACGAGACTCGGGTGGCTGGAAGCTACCTTTGGCTCGCTCCTTTACACGAACAATCCCGGCCAGCTTCAGCGCTTTTGCAAAGGTGTCGGGATGAGCGGTGATACCCGTTTCAGCATGAAATGCTTGCGCCAGTTCGGCTTGGCTGGAATAGGGCTGCGCGTGGGCTAGCCTGGTCAGCAGAGGGTAATGTCCCGCAGCGATTACGGGTGGGCGTCCGGTTTTAGGCATGGTGCAATGCTGTGTAGGCAAAGGACAAACAGCTTACTTTATTTTGTCTACAC
>NZ_LJQT01000344.1:0-909 GCF_001400515.1 Pseudomonas meliae
TGCTCGGAGCTTCCTTAAGCAGGTACGTCAGTTGCCTGGACTCTCCAATTCTGGAGCACATCCATTCCAGCGCCGCTGTGGTCGTATTCTGGTCACCGGCAGAGACAGCCATTTGCATTGCAGGCGTATAGAGAAAGCCGCAGGGCCGAGATGGTTCACCCAGAGATATGGCCGTGACTAGCTGGCGATTTCTGGCTTGCCTGACGACCGACCAGGCCAGAGCTGCATCCAGCGATTTCGGAAATCTGAAACGCAGTTTATCGAAATGCAGATAACGTCCCTGCGCATCGAAGGGCTGCGCAAGCTCAAGATAGGCGTCTGCCTGATCGGCGTGGTCGCTGATAATCATGGCGAACGGATTCTGGATGAGCGCAGGCGGCGACTTGACCATGATTTCAAATTTCCAGGAATTTGAGATGGAGAGTACGGAGGTTGGGGGTTTATTTCAATTTTTTGCAAAATTGAAATAAGTATCAAAGCGAAACCGGGCACTCTATCTGGAGTGTCTACCCACTATTCGAGTCACCACCGC
Source organism: Pseudomonas meliae (assembly GCF_001400515.1). NCBI lineage: Bacteria > Pseudomonadati > Pseudomonadota > Gammaproteobacteria > Pseudomonadales > Pseudomonadaceae > Pseudomonas > Pseudomonas meliae. The sequence continues at coordinate 533 of NZ_LJQT01000344.1, forward strand.
CGATCTCCTCTATACCGCCCACCCCAGCGTGAGCGCTGTCAGCGTCAAATAGCGTAAAGCTTTTGCAAAAGTGACAACCAGCAGAAAGCTCCCCCAGAGCGGGTATAGTTTAGTGGTAAAACGAAAGCTTCCCAAGCTTTAGTTGAGGGTTCGATTCCCTCTACCCGCTCCACCCCTTGATCTTGAGCCTCTGGTTCACCCTCCCTTACTCCTTACTCCTTACTCCCTACTCCCCTCGCTCAAGCGTTACCTGGGTGCGGTCAGCTGTCCTCGAAAAAAGCGAAGCTCCCCCTCTCAAGTCTGCCTGAAAAGCCAAGCGGATTGTCCTTTTCCGTTTACTCACCAACCTTCAGTCGCCTGTGGGAGTATCAGTTTTT
>NZ_LJQT01000388.1:0-205 GCF_001400515.1 Pseudomonas meliae
CGATTTTCCTCTTTACCTAGAAAACTGGATCAGCGCTCTGCCTCTGGCATAAACCAACGCTGTATTGAGCAACCAAAGGACAGCCACCACCGCTGCCCGGATGTTCAAGTCAGACGATAGACCTCGCGCCCAACTGACGAACAAAATCATGGCAGCCGTACCAAGGCACCGACCTGGCCAAGGGTGCCGGTCGATACGCTGGGCG
>NZ_LJQT01000388.1:211-1275 GCF_001400515.1 Pseudomonas meliae
GAACGGGTCATCGCCCTCAACAGCGGTGGATGTAGCATTCCGATTAAAGCACGTAGCAAAACACGATGCAGCAACAGTGCGACTTTACGTTTGGTCGTTATCGCTGATAAGCGATGTCATAGGTACCCTTGAGCCTCAAATTTCATGCTTTTTTGATGCAGATCAATAAAGACTCTCTGGGCCTATTGCTGATGGAACCAAATCGCTGGCTACGCTAACCAAGGCCTGTGTTACGGAAAAATTGCGAAAAAGAGACGACTTGTAGATGGTGGGATTACAGAAGACCGTAATTCAGTTACAGCGCTTTGTGATCCTCAATGGAATGCAATGAAATGATTTGACCCTAGCGGGCCAGTAAGACTTTTTATTCAAGGAGAAGTTCAATGGTAGGAATTAATAATTGGAGCAGCAATCTGGATGCCTACAGGATACTCCAAGAAGCGCAAAGTTTGACTGAGGAGCCTCCTCACTTCGATACGGCTTTTCCCATTGAACCTGAAAGCCTGAAAGCATTGCGCCACCGGAGCATCACAACCCTCGCTACGTTATTGGACAAGAGGAACACCGTGTCAGACGTCTTGCTGCAAACAGGAATAAGGGCCGCCCCTCAGCACGTGCGTTCGGAAACGCCAGAAATAACAGTACGCGAAACTGAAACAAACAGGCTTATGCTTAAACGCTTCTGGATCTTCGGTGCGGAATTTGAATAGAAATCACCTTCCTCTCAGCGTCAACTACTCAGTTTTCAAACTCTATCAGCAATCACGGAAGAAGCACATGACCAATTTTTTTTACCTCGTAAACCCCAATGATATTCGGATTGATCGGAAGTCGAGTCCCCGTACTGCTACAGTGCGAGGTGCGGGTGGCGAACCGGTACTGACAGTTCCCGCCAGCCTGCCTGACCAAGAAATAATGAATTTGGTAGACACGTTCAACCTTGTTTATGCGCAGGGATTTGAACTTACCAAACGGCAAGAAGGATAAGACGGCAAAGGTTCGTGTGTAGGAATTCAAAATCCTACACATCGAGATTGAGACGGCGGCTAGGGATTCTCCGATCA
>NZ_LJQT01000209.1:0-2045 GCF_001400515.1 Pseudomonas meliae
TCTACACCCTCTTAGGTACAAGCGTAGATTCGCGGGTAAAACTGGAACCAGAATGCCACGCGGCCTTGAAAGTTGCCCCGTCGCTTTCAAGGCCATCCAGCCAGGGCTTCTTATAGATTTCTGCGTCGTCAAGTCTTGCATCGTAGACCTGCACGATCTCGTGCCCTGGCTTGCCCGCGTAGGTAAAAATGCTCTCCAACGTGCCAATCAACCGAACGTTGCTGATCGAAAAGCCCAGTTCTTCATACACTTCCCGGACCACGGCATCGATACTCCGTTCGCCAAATTCTATGCCTCCGCCAAGAGGGCGAAAAAGCGTTTGCTTTCCAACGACGTCGTGGAATTCGTTGACCAGTATTTTTCCCTGGTGGTGAAAAACGCAAAGAGCGAAGGCACGAATGCGCGGTTCTGACATGAATAAATCTCCTTTCCAGCGTTCTGCATGAGTCACACACAGACGTTATCAAGTTGTTGTTCAGCCATTATTCAGGTGAATAGCTGACCGACAGCCACCTTGCAATTTAATTCCGTGCAAACTTACAATTAATTGTCATGTATTAACCGTTATCGTACGACCAGACAGGCAATCTGGATCCTAATCAGATTTCGGAATTTACATCAGGATTTTCCGACGTTTAGTTGACCAGCGCGCTAAAGATTTCGATTCGATGACCGATGAAGGTGGCAAGCCCAAACTGTCCCGGATAGCCACAATGTTTAACTCTCAGTTGAAAAAAACCAATAAGGCATTGGAGCGCCGCCTCGCCATGCTTGAACAAGCAGGGCAAATTCTGAATCTGGAGACAGTTGCCGCCGTTCTGGACGGGGCGGGCAAAGTGCAGTCAGTCAATGCCTTGTTCGAGACAGAACTGAGCTATGCACAAGCCGAGATTGCCGGGCGCAGTCTCTCTGAGTTGAGCCCGCCAGAGCTGAGCGCTGATGTTCACCAGAAGCGTGCTCTGGCTGCTATTCGGGATGGCAAACATTTCAGCGGCACGTTGCGCCTGGTCAGCAAAACAGGGGCCAGGGTGTGGCTGAGAACTGTGGTTGTCCCCTTTAAAAACGAAACCGGCGGTGTGGAGCAGATCACGCTGTACTCAAGCGTTTTGACACGCACCATCGAAGCCTCTCGCGAGAACGAAGCCCTCGTGAACGCACTGCAACGGTCAACCGCCGTTATCGACTTCACCCTCGATGGAATAGTCATCGCAGCCAATGACAACTTTCTGAAGGCAATGGGCTACGAGTTGCATCAGATCAAGGGAAAACATCACAAGATTTTTTGTTTACCTGAAGAGTCCGCCTCGGACGCCTACACGCTGTTTTGGGAAAGGCTGCGTCGGGGTGAATTTATCGTTGACCGTTTCCGGCGCGTCGACAAGTCCGGTCGTGATGTATGGCTGGAAGCGTCCTATAACCCGATTACCGACGCCAATGGCAAGCTCTATAAAATCGCCAAGTTTGCAACAGTGATTACTGAACAGGTTGAGCGTGAGAAAGCTGTCGCTGAAGCGTCGGAGATGGCCTATCAAACATCTATCGATACCGACGGCAGTGCCCAGCAAGGCCGAAAAGTCATCAAGGACACCTTGCAGATGCTGGGCCAGCTGACGATTTCGATGGAAGAGGCCACGCGGGGCATCGAGGCACTGGACTCTCAAAGTCAGGTCATTGGAACGATCATAAAAACCATCAGTGGAATCGCCGAGCAAACCAATTTGCTCGCACTGAACGCAGCTATTGAAGCCGCGAGGGCGGGCGAACAGGGCAGGGGGTTCGCGGTGGTAGCCGATGAGGTACGTCAGTTGGCCTCCCGCACGACCAAAGCGGCAGAAGAAATCGTAAACGTCGTGAAGACCAATCAGAGCCTTGCTTCAGATGCCGTGGGCGTGATTGTGCGCAGTACCGAGCAGGCTTCCGAGGCGCTGGTGCTGGCTAACGATGCAGATCGTGTCATCCAGGAAATCCAGCAAGGCGCCAACACAGTAGTTCGAGCCGTCAGTCGGTTTGTCGATCAGCGCTCGAGTTAGTTGCAAACGGCGGAA
>NZ_LJQT01000209.1:2057-2204 GCF_001400515.1 Pseudomonas meliae
ACACTACCGAGCCCGGTAGTGTTCCCGGTCATCATCCTGGCAAGGGTCAATAGGGCGTAGCGAATGCCGGCTAGTGTGAAGTCTGGCGACCGCTGAACTGCCTGCAGTCGTACACCTGTCGTCATTTGAGTGAACCGCCCCGGGTTT
>NZ_LJQT01000485.1:0-642 GCF_001400515.1 Pseudomonas meliae
CCGGTGCTGCCGTACCCAGCGGTCAGATCACTATGGCTTCCCGCCGTTTCGGTGCTGCCGTAACCCGCGACAAGCTGGCTGTGGCTGTCACCAATCAACGTGCTGCCGTAGGTCGCTGTCTGCAGCGTCTGCGTGGTGACGGCGGGAAGATTACCCTCCGCGCCGACAGCGGCACTCACTGATGCCACGTCAAATACTTCATGACTGACAACAAGCTCGCCACTGGCCGGACGAACCTCGACAGCCGCAGGGGGACTTGTCGATGAGTAACTGGCCCGGTGCATCAAGAGGTAATGTGCAGCACTGCTTTTGTCACCGACATGAACGACTTGCGCCCGCTGGAATTTCACCATTCCGCTCTCGGACAACGCAATGAGGTCGGCAACGGCCACTTCACAGACAACCCATCGCGCATCGGCATGAACACTCAAAAAGGCGCTGGTTCCAACACCCCACAATAAACCTGCCAGTCCATTTTCATGTGCTTTTGTGGGTTGCCAGTGCCTGCACTCAACGGTCCCTGAGACAGGCCACACCAAACCACAGTGATCGGCCATGTTATTTGCACATGTCCGTAATACCAACGCTTTTTCGAGATTCATTACAGCGCCCTCATAGATCCTTTAAGGAGACGCTGAACAA
>NZ_LJQT01000443.1:0-1014 GCF_001400515.1 Pseudomonas meliae
TTTACAGTGGCGGTGACAAGCATTCGCATATCTGTGATGTTACCACTGCCGACAACGTAATACGCAGTGCTGTAGAACTGGCATGGGACGAAGCTAAACAACACTTCGTTCTTGTTGTTCTGGATGCTGATACAAGAGAAGTCCTATATGACTGCGAGAGTGAAGAAGAACGGCACAAAACGCTTGAACAGTATCTCTGGTTTTTGCGCTGCCACAAGGTAATTCTTCCAGGAGAAATGATAATGGCCGTCGCTGCTGGTGCGTTCGGTGAAGGCGAAGGCATAAATGAAACGAGAGTGTGGCCGTAGCCACTTACGAACAAGGAACCTTCGGGTTCCTTTTTTTTGCTGAAATTTGCCTGTTGCATAGATTTACGAATGGTTTATTCTATCAGGGTCAGCGATAAGAGCGCACGGCTGACTGAAATGCTCTACCACTAAACGATAGGAGTTCCTTCATGGAAAACCAAGCTATTCAATTCGACTCTGTTGGTACAACCTTTCAGGCGACTGAATACAATGAAGCATGGTCTGTAATGGATGAGGATACTTACCGCCGTGAGATTTGCGAGCGGTTGGATATCGACTACGAAGACATACAGATTGATTCAGACGGCATACCGTTCTAAATCCATTAACCGTTAAGGATTCACTATGTTTATCAAAATTGCGTTAGTGTTCCACGTGATCTTTCTCGTCATTGGATTTAAGTTTGATGACGGTGTACTGATCGGTGTTGGATCTTTCGGAATTGTAGCTGCGATTGTAACCATTGTATTGGAATCGTGGCCTCAGAAGAATGTTATGAACTAGCACTGCTAGATTCAACGTTAATGAAAGGAACCTTCGGGTTCCTTTCTTTTTGCCTGTAGTTTGTTCTTCGCCTCTGGCAGGCAGGGATGCTCCCTGCACGGCAGATCAGAGCAACACCAAGGGCCAGCCCTTGTAATCCCGCTGGGGTCGCCCAGGCCTCGGGTGCGCGGGGTGATGAAGCTACCCCACACACTCCGGCCAA
>NZ_LJQT01000225.1:0-250 GCF_001400515.1 Pseudomonas meliae
AAATTTCTGACAGTCTCCCATTCACCGCATGGAATTGACCACCCCGCAGGACAAAACCTGGCGCAAAGGCAAAATCCCCGAGCCGCTCACCCGTGCCCGCGCCCACCCGCAATGGTCAACACTCAATCCGCACGCCAAACCGAATCAGGCTGAGCGTCAGGAAGCGATTGATCAGCTGGCGGATGTGGTTTTGCAGGATTGACTATTCCAGCGCTGAAGACCGGACGCAAAGCGTCCAGAACGGCATGCG
>NZ_LJQT01000215.1:0-8711 GCF_001400515.1 Pseudomonas meliae
TGTCTACACCCTCCTAGGGATTGGCTTCTACCTCGCCACCCCATCAACCCGCGGCTGCCTACGAAACCTCTTCCTAACCCCAACCACAACCATCACCACCAACAATCCCACCACCACAAAAAAGATCGTATTAAACACCGGAAACGGCTGATCACGGCTCGTCACCGCTTCAACTTCGGTCACGTTGGGAAACATCGACAGGATCGTTATGCGCCAGCCGTAATAACGAATCAGCGCCAGTTGCTGGGAATCACGCGAGTAGCCCTGGGCTTTGGCCTGGATGTCGGCGGAGTCGAATTTGAAGTACCACGGGAAGCTCCAGCCGGTGTCTTCGTTGCGGTAGACCACGACTTTCTTGGTGTCCGGGTCTTCGGTGTTGATGAAGTACACGTCGCGGGTCGGGCCGTCTGCCGGGTTTTCGGCGTTGATGACGCCATCGGCGTCCATTCTTTTGACTTCCACGCCGGTGATCATCACGACATCATGGCGCGGCAGGACGTAATAAAGACTTAATGCGCCGATCCCGAGTGCCACGAATACCACAAGCCAAATCGACCTTCTCAGCCACTTCATACCAGCGTCCTCTGTTTAAAATTGCGTGACTTTGCCCTAATCCGAACATTTCGAAGCAAAACAGTTATTACAAAATTCGACAAGGCCGTTGCAGATGGCGTTGTCTTCCGGAGATTTACATGATTTGGTTCCTTGAAGGGCAGTCCAGCCAGCGTGAAGTGATCATGGGCGCGCGCGATGCGCTGCCTGCGTCGGTGCAGATTATCGCCTCACATCGCCAGCAGCGCTCCGAAATTACCGGGCAGGCCCATGTGGCACTGCAAGAGCCGGTCGATAATGAAGAGCGTATCGACTGGGTGCTGGAGACCGCTCGCTCGCTGGGCGTCAGAACTATTGTCGCCGGGCGTATAGGCAGCTTTTACGAAGCGCAGCGTGCACGTTTTGTTGCCGAAGGTTTGGACCTCGTCACGGGCGGAACGTCCCAGCAGACCTTCATGGATGTCGATGACAAGAGCCGCTTCACTGCGGCGGCCGAGGCGGCGGGTCTGGCGTGCATTCCGGGAATCGCCGCGAGCAGCGCCGAGGAGTTGCAGGCGGCTTACGATTCGTTGTCGGTGTCTGGCGAGGTCTGTATCAAGCCGGTGGTCGGGATTTACGGACGGGGCTTCTGGCGCTTCAAGGCCGATGTCGATGATTTTCGCTGTTTCGCCAATCCGGATGCGCGTGAAACGACTTTTCAGGCGTACCTTAACGCTTACCGTCAGGCCGAGGACGTTCCGGCGATGCTGTTGATGCCGTATATGCCCGGCAGTGAATGCTCGGTGGACATGGTCTGTGAACACGGCAAGGCGGTTGCCTTTGTCGGGCGGCGCAAGGTGGGGCTGAATCAGACCTTCGAGCGCGACAGCGAAGCGGTGCAACTGGCGGTGCGCGCAGCGGAGCATTTTGCCTGCGACGGGCTGATCAATGTGCAGACCCGTGACGACGCTGACGGCAAGCCGCATTTGCTGGAAATCAACCCGCGTTACTCCGGCGGGATCGGTTATACGCGTGAAACCGGCATCAACCTGCCGGGTATTTTTGCGACACGCCGTCTCGGCTTGAAAGAACCGGAAACACATTGGCTTGAGGATATCCGCGTGAAGGCCATCACGGTCGCTGTACGGGCCACGGTTTGATCAGGATAATAGATTTTTGCTATCACTAATCGCTCTTATCAGGGAGGATCGGGCATGAAGCTTCTTGCGCCAGGTGCAAACACTGCTTTAGCTAACGCCCACTGCACCTGGAACCTGGAGAGCGGTAAGTCTTCGGTTTTTGGTGAGTATGCTGCCGTCGCTTTGCTGGCGGTCAACGACAAGCGCCAGCCCATGGGCGACCCGGCGCTGCTGCACCAGGAACAGAGCTGGATGGAGTGGAGCGGCGGCCCTCAGGATGTTGGCTGTACGCTCAGGCTGGACAGGCTTCCGGCGGGCAGTGATCGTGTGTTGTTGATGGTCTACGTATATGCAGCCATGGGGCCGGTCCGTGACGTTGCCAGCCTGTATCTCAAAGTGGATGCCGACATAGAGCATCGGCTGGATCTGCGCGATAACGGCGAAGCGGCGATCATCATCGGCGAGTTCTACAAGCGTAATGAACAGTGGAAATTCCGCGCGCTGAGCGAAGGCTCGGCGTATGGGTTGTCGGCGTTCGGGCGCAAGATCGGCCTGGACGTTGATGACCGTCACCCGCGCCACCCGTCCGGTGGCTCCAGTGGCGGGCCTCGGCATGAGTCGGCGACCGGCACGGCGTTTGTGGTCGGCCCGGCGCACGTCATGACCTGTGCGCATGTCATCGAAGACATGGGCGTGTTCTACATCACTTCACTGGAAGGCCGTTACAAGGCCGAACCAGTGGTGATCGACCGTCGCAACGACATCGCGCTGCTGCGGGTGCAGGGCGCGCCGCCGTTGTCTCCGGTTACATTCCGGGACGGGCAGGGCTGTGAGCCGGGTGATACCGTAACGGTCCTGGGTTACCCGTTGGCGTCCATTTCCGGTGGCGGGCTGCAGGTGACGCAGGGCGGGATCTCCGGTCTGTTCGGTCTGCACAATGACGCCAGCCTGTTCCAGTTCACGGCACCGATTCAGCCGGGGTCCAGTGGCAGCCCGCTGTTCGACAACGGTGGCGCGGTGATCGGCATGGTGACGTCCACCGTGCCGGACGGGCAAAACATGAACTTCGCAGTGAAGTCCGCACTGCTGCTGTCCTTTCTGCAGGCATGCCGTATCGATGCGCCGCATGCCCGCCCGGAAAGGTCGTACACCACCACAGAAATCTCACGCGCCGCACAGTCATCGTTATGGCTCGTTGAAGCTTCTCGCCAATGACGTCGGTGTTGCCTGCTCAAGTGGCAGGCGTCTGGGGCTTCGGCCCCGTTACTCAGGAATTTATCAATGGACAGCAGCGCAGCTTTTTCCAACTCTACAAAGCTTCGTGCTGACCTGCTTCGTGGTCGTCTCGACGTCAGCGTCAATTCGTCCACCATTGCCCCGGACTCTCTATTCGGCTTCGCTGAACGACGCAACCCCAAGCGCGCGTTTCTGTTCGTGTCCCGGGTGTTGGGACGCCACATTCCCGCGCGTCCGGGCGTGATGCTGAAAAGCTTTCAGGACCTGGCGCACAAGATTCCGGCAGACCTGCCCGGCCCGGTGCTGGTCATCGGCATGGCCGAAACCGCAGTCGGTCTCGGTGCCGGCGTGCACCGTGCCTACAGCGCAACGCGATCTGATGTCTTGTATCTGGTCAGCACGCGCCATCCTACCGGCAGCGAGCTGTTCGCCCGCTTTGAAGAAGAGCACAGCCACGCCAGCGCTCACCTTATCCATCTGCCTGTCGATCCGGCGCTACGCGAGATGATGCTCGGCGCACGTTCGCTGGTGCTGGTCGATGACGAGGCGTCGACGGGCAAGACCTTCATTAATCTCCATCAGGCACTGGTCGAGGCCGGGCTGAGCAACATCGAGCGGGTGGTGACGTGTGTGCTTACCGACTGGTCGGCAGGTGCAGTCAGTACGTCGATGGGCGCAGTGGCCGAGCAGGTCTCGCTGTTGCAGGGGTCGTACTCTTTCGATGAAGACGTGAGTGCGCCATTGCCGGACATGCCTGAGGTTGGCACCGTGGCAATGGGCGACTGGCCGCTGGTGACCGCCAATGACTGGGGCCGGATGGGCGTGTTGTCGGTTGCCGATACGCTGGCGCCAGGGCTTAGCGTGCAAAAGGGTGAACGCGTTCTGGTGGTAGGCACCAGCGAGTTCGTCTGGCGGCCGTTTCTGCTGGCCGAGCGTCTGGAAAAAGCCGGTGCCGATGTGCATTTCAGCTCTACCAGCCGTTCACCGATTGCACTGGGGCATGCCATCGACCATGCGCTGTCGTTCTCCGACAACTATGGCCTGGGCATTCCCAACTTCCTGTACAACGTGCGGCCGGGTCAGTTTGACCGGGTGCTGATTTGCACCGAAACCCCAAGGCAGGCCGTACCCGCCGAGCTTATCGAAGCGCTGAACGCCGAGGTTATCTGCGATGAGTAACGACCGCCCGCTGATCTTCGTCGATCTGGACGACACGCTCTTCCAGACCGCCCGCAAAACGCCCGCGAACATTGAAAAACATGTCGCAACGCTGGATATCAGCGGTAACGCCAATGGCTACATGACTAACGTGCAGAAGTCCTTCGCGCACTGGCTGCTGGCGCATTCCGATGTGGTGCCGGTGACTGCGCGCAGTGTCGAGGCCTACAGCCGGGTCAAACTGCCGTTCACCGCAGGCGCGATCTGTTCGCACGGCGGTGTGATGCTCGATGTCATGGGGCGGCTGGACCAGGACTGGAACGAGCAGATGAAAAATACCCTGGCCAGCTATCAATCGCGGTTGCATGAATTGTCTGCCGCCACACTGGCGATTGGTCATGAGCTGGGCTTTTCACTGCGCGGCTGGGTGGTTGAAGAGGCGCAGCTGTTTCATTACGTGGTGACAAAGCATAACGAGAGCGATGACAGCGTGCTCAGCCAAGTGCTGGCCGAAGTGCAGGCCCGCGGCTTGCTCGATGACATGCACATCCACGGCAACGGCAACAACCTGGCCTTTCTGCCCGAGGGGCTGGCCAAGCGCTACGCGGTTCAGGAATGGCTGCGGCGCGACAAAGTCATCAATGGCGAACGCCCGGTGCTCGGTTTTGGCGACAGCATTACCGACCTGGGTTTCATGGACGAGTGCCACTGGTGGGCGACACCTGCCCGCAGTCAGTTGGCGAAAATGTTTGTCGGAGCAGAGCATGAGTGATCCCGTTCACGGGCTCGATACGGTCGGCAGTGGCAGTTATCTGTACGACGACGTGCATTTTCTGCTGCGCAGCGTTGCGATGCAGGCCACTAGCGTGGCGGAGAAGGAGCGCCTGATCCAGACACACCAGAAGCACTACTCGGAAATGATCAGCGAGGAGTCGCCTCCCAGCGCCGCTCACAAGGCGTTGTATGAGCGTGCACTCAGCCAGAACGGTTTGCGCATGGCCGATGACGTGCAAGCCCTGGCACAGGCGCTTGACCGCGAATGCACCGGCGCTGAAATCGTTCTGGTGTCGTTCGTGCGTGCCGGTTTGCCGCTGGGTGTGTTGTTGCGTCGGGCACTGATCGATCTGCACCGCGAAGCGCATCACTACGGCATCAGTATCGTGCGTGATCGCGGTATCGATAAAGTCGCGCTGGAGGCCATTATTCAGGCCCACGGCGCGCAGAACATCGTGTTTGTCGACGGCTGGACCGGCAAGGGCGCAATTTCGGGTGAAATCCGTCGCAGTCTGGCAGGTGACACGCGCTTCCCGGAAGAACCACGACTGGTAGTGCTGGCCGATCCCTGCGGCAGTGCCTGGCTGGCGGCGTCGGCAGAAGACTGGGTGATTCCGTCCGGTATTCTTGGCGCGACCGTGTCCGGGCTGGTGTCGCGCTCTATCTGGCCGACGGACGGCGGGCTGCATGGTTGTGTGGTTTACGAGCAATTGCAGGGCCACGACGTCACGCAGTCTTTTATTGAACACATCGACAGCCAGCGTCGTCAAAACAGTTCTACGCTCACGCTGACACCCTGGACGCTGACGCAGCGAGCCGGGCTCAAGGACGCTGCAACGCAGGTGGTCGACCGCTTGGCCGAGCGCTTTGATATCACTAACTTCAATCGCATCAAGCCGGGCATTGCCGAAGCCACTCGCGCGGTCATGCGCCGTGTTCCAGACCATGTGCTGGTACGCAATCGGGCGGACAGCGATGTGCAACTGCTGCTGCACCTGACCGAAAAAGCGGGGATTCCCGTTGAAGAAGTCGGCGATGTGCTGGGGCCTTATCGGGCAGTGACCATCATTCGGAGTCTGAGCTAATGGCCTTATTTTCGCCTTACGCGCTGGGGGCAACGCTGTACATGCCCGCCACCCGCGATGACATCGTCGATGTGGTGTTCGGTGAAAAGATTCCCGAACTGCGTTCGCTGGTCGTGTGCCTGGAAGATGCGGTGGCGCTGATTGATGTCGATACAGCGCTGGTCAACCTTCGCCAGGTGCTGACCCGCATTCAGGACCGTGGCGGCCGCCCGGCCAACGGTCCGCTGTTGTTCGTTCGTCCGAGAGATGCCGCGATGGCGCGGATTCTCAATGACTGGCCGCTGATGGCGCACGTTGACGGGTTCGTTGCCCCCAAGCTTTCGCTGAAAAGTCTGACGAGTTGGGAGCAGTCCGTTACCAACCCGGCGCTGGCGTTGATGCCTACACTGGAAACCCCGGAAGTGTTCGATCCGACGGCAATGGTCGAACTTGGGCAAGCGCTGAAAGCCAGTCTGTACGAGCGGATCATCGCGTTGCGCATCTGTGGCAATGACCTGATGGGCTGTCTGGGGCTGCGCCGCAACCCGGCCATGACCCTGTATTCGACGCCCATGGGCTATGTCATCCCGATGCTGGCGGGAGTGATGGGTTCGCAGGGGTTTGCACTCACCGCGCCGGTGTTCGAGCAACTGGCCACACCTGACATTCTGGAGCATGAACTGGCACTGGATATTACCAATGGGTTGGTCGGTAAAACGGCAATTCACCCCTCGCAGGTCAATATCATTCAGAATGCACTACGCGTCAGTCTGGAGGACATGAACTCCGCCCGGATGATTTTGAACTCTGTGGCCCCCGCAGTGTTCAAGTACAACGATGCGATGTGTGAACCGGCCACCCATTACAAATGGGCAACCCACATCATGGAGCGCGCCAAATGGCATGGAGTGTTATCCGCACCCGCTTCGATCATGGATGCCAGCATTCGACTCGCTGAGGCAGTTAGCTAGATGATAGAACCTGATCTTGAACCTGTAGGACCTGATCTTGAAATCGAAGTGGAACAACGCCTGCTGGCGGTTTTCGATTTCGACGGAACCATAACCCGGCACGACAGCTTTGTGCCTTTTCTCAAGTTCGCTTTTGGGCAACGTGCCTTTTCCGTGCGCATGGCCCGCCTGGTGCTACCGAGCATCGGCTATCTCGCCAAGCGTGTGACCCGCGACGAACTGAAGGGCCGCCTTATCAAGGCGTTTCTCAGCGGCGTTGAAGTGCAATGGCTGCAGCAAAAGGCCGAGGCGTTCTGCCAGTCGCACTGGAACCGCCTGATGCGCCCGGCTGCGCTGGAGTCCATCGCCGCCGAAATCGAGAAGGGCGCCATTGTCACGCTTTGTTCAGCATCGCCTGCTATGGTTCTGCAGCCCTTCGCTAATCGCTTGAAAGTAGAGCTGATCGGCACCAATCTGGAAGTCATCGACGGCAAACTGACTGGATTGATCGAAGGCAGCAACTGTCGTTGCGATTCGAAAGTCGCACGCCTTGAAAGTGTTTATGGGCCGCTCACGCAGTTCCGGGTTCGTGCCTGGGGCGACACGCGGGGTGACCACGAATTACTCGCCGCTGCTCAGGATGCGCACTGGCGTTTGTTCCATCCGACGTGGCGTCGAGGCCGTTATAAAGGCCCCGTTAACGCCAAGTTACACAATCCTGATGGCAAAGATGGGCCAACACGGTAAGGCTGTAACACTTTTATCCGAATTCCGACGTTCACATGGAGCGAAAAATGGCACTCACTTTGGCAAAGAACCAGACGATCTCACTGGAGAAAACCGCTGGTACCGGCCTCAAGAAAGTCAGTATGGGCCTTGGATGGGACCCTGAAAAAGCCAGCGGTTTCTTCGGCAAGTTGCTCGGCGGTGGCGGCGGCGATATCGACCTGGATGCCTCATGCATCATGCTCGACGCCGACAAGAAGCCCCTCGACCTGGTCTGGTTCCGCCAGTTGCAGTCGCGCGATGGTGCCATTCAGCACTCGGGTGACAACCGCACCGGCGAAGGCGCGGGCGACGATGAAACCATCAGCGTCGATCTGGAAAAACTGCCAGCCACGGTCAAATACCTGGTGTTCACCGTTAACTCGTTCACCGGTCAGAATTTCGAAAAAGTCGCCAACGCCTACTGCCGTATTGTCGATTTGGGCAGCCGCAACGAACTGGGCCGCTTTGATCTGTCCGAGAAAGGCCAGCATACCGGCGTTGTGATGTCCTATCTGGCGCGCACCCCCGCAGGCTGGGATTTCACCGCAGTTGGTCAGGTTACCAACGGCCGTACTGCAGATGATCTGGTCGAACTGGCCATCGGAGCTGTACGCGCATGACCCAACTTGTCCCAGGCGCCAACGCGCCAGTCGCTGCCGGTCCGTTGACGGTCGAGGTCAGCTATTCCCCGCTGGCGGATGCGGATATCGACGTGTCTGCATTTCTGCTGACCGCCTCCGGCAAGGTGCGTGGCGATCAGGACATGTGTTTTTACGGCCAGAAAAGCGTCAACGGCGGTGCGGTCCAGCAGACGGAAGCGTCGGCCGGGCGTGCTGTGTTCAGCCTTGACCCGAGCCGTCTGGATTCAGTCATCGAGAAGGTCGCCCTGACGGCAACCATCTACGAGAACAAGGCCAGCTTTGGCAGCGTGTCACGGTTGGCGCTGAGCATCACTGGCGGTATCGAAGCCGATATCCCTACCAGCGGCATGAAAGAAACCGCATTGATTCTGGGCGAGTTTTATCTGCGTCAGGGCGCGTGGAAATTCCGCTGCGTCGCCCAGGGTTTTGCCGGCGGGCTTGAACCGCTAC
>NZ_LJQT01000215.1:8743-12197 GCF_001400515.1 Pseudomonas meliae
CTGCACCTGCACCTGCACCTAAGTCGACCGTCAGTTTGAGCAAGATCACGCTCGACAAGACCCGTGCTTCGATCAGCCTGGAAAAGTCCAGCGCCGGTTTCGGTGAGATTCGGGTCAACCTGAACTGGAACCGTCGCAGCGACAGCAAGGGCGGCGGCTTCTTCTCGATGAAGAAGAGCAATGCCATCGACCTTGATGTAGGCTGCCTCTTCGAAATGCAGGACGGTCTCAAAGGCGCGGTTCAGGCGCTGGGCAACTCGTTCGGTTCGCTCAACACCGAGCCTTTCATCAAACTGATGGGCGATGATCGTACTGGCTCGATCAGTGACGGTGAGTGGCTGCATATCAATGGCGCGCACTGGAGCAAGATCCGTCGCATTCTGGTTTATGCGTTCATCTATGAAGGTGCGCCGAACTGGAAAGAAACCGACGGTGTTGTCACCATTCATGCGCCGGGCCAGCCGCCCATCGAGGTTCGCCTCAACGAAGAAGGTGGTCGTCAGGGCATGTGTGCAATTGCCTTGCTGGAAAATGACAATGGCGCAGTCAAGGTGACGCGTCGGGTGGATTTCCACAATGGTCACAGCAACATGGACAAGGCCTATGGCTGGGGCATGCGCTGGGCTGCCGGTTCCAAGTAAACAATACCGTGGTATTTCTGGGCTGGCTGTGCCGCCTCATGGGAGATAGACATGCTGGACTGGTTGAAAACAAACGCAACGGCTGCTCGCGACAAGCTGGCTTCGGAAGTTTCGAAGTTCAAGAACCGCGAATTCATGGAAGCTGTGGTTTCCGGCTGTGCGCTGGTATCGGCCGCTGACGGCGATATCAGCTCCAGTGAAAAGCAGAAAATGGCTGGCTTCATCCAGAACTCTCAGGAACTGAAAGTTTTTGACATGAAGGAAGTCATCCAGGGTTTTCAGGAAGCGTGCTCCAAGTTCGAGTTCGATTTTGAAATTGGTCGTGCCGAAGCGTTGAAAACCATCGGCAAGATCAAAAAGAAAGAAGATGCCGCCCGTTTGCTGGTGCGCGTCTGCTGTGCTATCGGTGGCGCTGATGGCAGCTTCGACGAGAAAGAGCGGGAAGTCTGCCGCACGATCTGCCGAGAGCTTGGCCTGAACCCGTCCGATTTCGACCTGTAATTTTTTACCCTAAGGAACGCAGTTAAATGGAAAGCACCTCTCTAGGCTTCCCTCCACTCACGATGGCGGTTTTCGTCGGCCTGGCCATTACGGCCATGGCTATCGACATGTTCTCCCACCGGGGAAACAAGCCGATCACCCTCGCGCAAGCCTCGGCGTGGTCGATTTTCTGGGTCGCCATTTCGCTGGCTTTTGCCGGTTTCCTGTATGTGCAGCACGGCTCCGAAGTCGCCACGCTGTTCGTTACCGGTTACGCGCTGGAAAAAGTGCTGAGCGTCGACAACCTGTTCGTGTTCATGGCCTTGTTCTCCTGGTTCAAGATCCCGGATGGCCTGCGCCACCGCGTTCTGTACTGGGGCATCATCGGTGCCATCGTCTTCCGCGGCATCTTCGTCGCCATCGGTACGGGCCTGCTGGCCCTGGGGCCGTGGGTCGAAGTGGTGTTTGCGGTCATCGTTGCCTGGACCGCCATCATGATGCTCAGAGCGGGTGATGACGACGACGAAGAAGTCGACTACTCGCAACACATGGCGTATCGCTTTGCCAAGAAACTGTTCCCGGTATGGCCGAAGCTGCACGGCAGCAACTTTTTCGTCCGTCGCTCGGTACTGGAAGAAGAAGTCAAAAAACCAGAAAACGCCGGTATCACCCTTGCCGCCAAGGGCGCTCTGTTCGCGACCCCATTGTTCCTGTGTCTGGTTGTGGCTGAAATCTCCGACGTGCTGTTCGCGTTCGACTCCGTGCCGGCAATCATTGCAGTGAGCCGCGAGCCGCTGATCGTGTTCTCGGCCATGCTGTTCGCGATTCTTGGTCTGCGTACTCTGTACTTCGTTCTTGAAGCCCTCAAGCGCTATCTGGTGCATCTGGAGAAAGCGGTTATCGCCTTGCTGTTCTTCATCGCCATCAAACTGGGCCTGAACGCAACCAACCACCTGTTCCACCACGGTTACGAGATCAGCGCCAATACCAGCCTGCTGGTTGTGGTCGTCGTGTTGATCATCGGTATCGTTGCAAGCCTGCTCTTCCCGGGTAAAGAAGAATCCGCTGAAGAAAAAGCGTAAACACTGGATAAAGGAGATAACCGAATCATGGCTTTGACTCTGCAAAAAGGTGGCAACCTTTCGCTGTCGAAAACCGACCCTACCCTGACCAATGTACTGATTGGCCTGGGCTGGGATCCGCGTGCCACTGACGGCCAGGAATTTGACCTGGACGCCAGCGCATTTCTGCTGGGCGCCAATGGCAAGGTCCTCAGTGAAGCTGACTTCATTTTCTACAACCAGCTCAAGAGCGCCGATGGCTCCGTCGAACACACCGGTGACAACCGTACCGGTGCTGGTGATGGCGATGACGAAGTGCTCAAGGTCAATCTGACAAGAGTTCCTGCTGACGTGGACAAGATCGTCTTCGTTGTGACCATTCACGACGCTGACAGCCGCAAGCAGAACTTCGGTCAGGTGGGCGGCTCGTTTATCCGTGTGCTGAATGAAAAATCCAGCTCGGAAATCGTTCGCTACGACCTGGCGGAAGACGCCTCGACTGAAACCGCGATGATCTTCGCCGAGCTGTATCGCAACAATGGCGAGTGGAAGTTCCGCGCAGTGGGTAGCGGCTTCGCCGGTGGCCTGAAAGCTGTGGCCAACTCTTTCGGCATGAATTTCTGATTCGCGCCTAACCATTTTTCCAGAAAGGATTACGAACATGGCAGTAAGTCTGAGTAAAGGCGGTAACGTTTCGCTGTCGAAAGAGGCTCCGGGCCTGACAGAAATCACCGTGGGCCTGGGCTGGGATCCACGCGTTACCGATGGCACCGAGTTCGACCTGGACGCATCGGTCTTCATCGTTGGTGAAAGTGGCAAGGTGTTGGATGACAACAGCTTCATTTTCTACAACAACAAGAAATCGGCAGATGGTTCGGTCGAGCACCTTGGCGATAACCGTTCCGGCGCTGGCGATGGTGATGACGAGTCGGTAAACGTCAAACTCACCGGTCTGGCTGCTGCGGTCAAGAAGCTGGTTTTTGCGGTCACTATCCACTCGGCTGAAGAGCGCAAGCAGAGCTTTGGTCAGGTGTCCAACGCTTACATTCGCGTTGTGAACAAGGCTGACGGCAAGGAAATCGCTCGTTACGACCTGTCGGAAGACGCGTCGACCGAAACCGCGATGATCTTCGGCGAGCTGTACCGCAATGGCGACGAGTTCAAGTTCAAGGCCATTGGTCAAGGCTTTGCAGGCGGTCTGAAGCCGTTGGCAGAAGCGCACGGCGTGGCAATCGGCTAAACCCCGAGCAGCGCACGATAAAAACCCCCCCC
>NZ_LJQT01000465.1:0-1133 GCF_001400515.1 Pseudomonas meliae
TGCGTCCACCGTGGAACCGACCTACGAAAGCTGGGACGTGCTGCGCCAGTTCCCGCGCTATCTGCCGCCTGCCCCACCGGCTGTTTCTGCTCCATCCGCTGCACCTGCTGTTCCGGCTTCACCCCCTGAACAACCCTCAACTCTCCCTCAAGAGGATCAATGATGATCAAACGTACCCTTGTGCCCAACAAAGGCGAACTCTGCATTCTGCTGGTGGCAATGGCCTACCTGCCCGGTATCGCCTCCGCTGACTGGGTCAGCACGCTGAACCAGTGGGGCAGCAATATCCGCCTGGGCCTCTATACCCTAGCGGGCACCCTGGGCCTGGTTTGCCTGATCTGGTCAGGTGCCCAATGGCTGATTGCTCGCTCCACGGGCGACCGCTCGCACACCTTCATGGACTACCTCGAGCAGGTTGGCGTGCTGCTGGTCGTTGGTGGGTCTGTGCTCCTCGGCACAGCGGCCTGGCAGGTGTTCGGCACCGGCGTGCCGGGTTGACCAGGAGCGCTTATGGCCGGTAACGAAGTACTCAAGAAACTGACCTTCGAAAGCTACAACGCGATGAGTCGGCCCGCGATGTTCTGGAACATCCCCATCATGCCGATGGTGGGCTTGCTGATGGGCGGCCTGGTCTTCGGTGTGGCCGCAACCTTCCTGCTGTCCTGGGTGTGGGGCCTGGTCGCTGCCGCCCCGTTCCTGATAGCCCTCATCGCCTTGAGGGTCGTGGGCCTGATCGATCCTCAATATTTGCGCCGCATCCGCTTTGGGCGGCGGCGTCTCTGGCTGAGCCTCAAGTACGGCAAACCGTTGTTGCTGACCCCCTTTAACCCGCAATGGAATGAATTCTATGGCGCACGATTTTCACACAAGCGTTATGCCCCCGGAAAAGAAAGCGCCATTGATGCGCTATCCGGTCCACGAACACATGGTGACCCTGCCCGGCAATCGCCTGGTGAGCCTGATCCAGTTGAAGGGGGTTTCCAGCGAAACCCGCAGTGATGACGAACTGGTCCACCTGTTTCATAACCTCAACCGCTACTTCCTGGCCCTGGGCAAGAAGGAAGGCAAGCACCTGATGCTGCAAACCTACATCACCAAGACGGGCATCGAGCTGGACACGCCGTACATCTTGC
>NZ_LJQT01000186.1:0-714 GCF_001400515.1 Pseudomonas meliae
AAACCCGGGGCGGTTCAGTCGCTGTTTGCCTGGTCACAGTTTAGGGCCGCTGCAGTGTACCTTGAGTGCCGACAATAAAGCGTTAAAGTCGGTAGGGTATTGTGACGTTCATGCAGCCTTTACAGGCTCGCATTACCTGCTAAAACTATGGAGCATTTATGAAAGACAACATGAAGAAAGTGCGTTCGCGAAATATTGGAATCGCCTTGGCGCTCGCATTGGGCGTTGCATTCAGCGGCACTGCAAGTGCGTTTACATTTGAACACGGGTGGAGTTGCCAGAATAAATGGTATCAAATGGGACTTATTGAACTGATTTCGTGCGGCGGTGGCGGCGAAGGTTGAGTTTTTTACGATACACGCTATATGCGGTAAAAATAACATGTGCTTCAAGCCTGTGCATGCCTGTGAAGATGCGGTCACACGGTCGCATCTTCACGCCGCAGCATCGTGTCGATGATGCTGGAAGACGGCGAGCAGATTGGACGGTTCAAGGTGCGAGGCCTGATGCGGGAACTGGAGCTGGTCAGCGAACAACCTGGATCACACGCCTACAAGCCAGCGACGGTTGAGCGGTCTTATATATTCCGAACATCTTGAATCGAGAGTTTGATGTGCCGGCGCCGAATCGGGTCTGGTGACATCACCTACATCTGGGCTCAAGGGAAGTGGCTGTCGTTGTGGATCTCTTAATATTAGGGAAACTCTGAAAAAG
>NZ_LJQT01000463.1:0-1411 GCF_001400515.1 Pseudomonas meliae
ATCTACACCCTCTTAGAGGCTATTTTTTCATCGAGTTGCCTTGCTGTTACCAGCGCTTCTATTCCAGAGCTGATCACCCGTATAATGTGGACTCCTGGCCTATAGAACCCCTGACGTTTATCGTCAGGGGTCGACAATCAATACGTTAAATGAAAGGTGACTGTTTCCGCCCCCAACGGCTTACTTTGCCAATTTTCTACTTACAGAGTTTCAACACCACCGCTGAAAAAATCGTGAACCGCCGAATGACTTTATATATCCATGTAAAATACTTCTCAGAGAAAGTATTAATCCATGGGTACCCAGAGCAGGTTCTCAATCAATCGAAAACTCAAAAGAGGAAAGATTTTCCAACAGCCATGCAGGGGTATGTACTTCAAGCAGTGCGCTAATGGGCTGCTCCATGATCAACTTGCCGTAGAGGGTCTCTTCCTGCTCCAGATGGGCAAGCTGGGTGGTGCGATAATTGAGCGGGTAGATGCTCTTTTCGATCGGCAGTAATCGGTCGAAGTGTTCGAGCAGGCCGTGGAAGACGATTCGTCGCTCGACTGTGTTCCGTGTGGTGGCAATGAGTTTGACGAAGTACTCACTGTCCTGGTGCCGCAGTGCTTCACCGGCAGTGTAACGCTCGACCAGCGTGTGCAGCGATGCGTCATCGAACACGATGCAACACAGGTCTTCGCGCAACAGGCCTTTGAACGGGTTGTCGACCGCTGGCCGGCGGCCGTGCAAGCCCAGGATGAACTGTACAGCCCGCTCGGCCAGCCACTTGCGCTTGCGCCCCTCAAGCCGCTCGACCTCTTCGATCAACGGGGCCTGGCGTCCATGCGAGCGAACCTGTCGGCAGAGTTTGGCAAACAGGCCAACGGGGCCGGACAGTTTTTTCTGTTGCTCGGCAAGTTGCGTCACCGAAAGTGCCGACTGACGGGTTGCCAGGCGATGGAAGTCTGTTGTGAGATTCAAACCGGGCCGATGCGGATCCAGCCGCAATGACTGATCGGACTCAGACCGGCCCCGAACAAAACAAACAGTCATGATTGCTCCTTTTTATTCTTTACGGTTTGCCGTAAGGACGAACTTCAGAAATCCCCTGTTCCGGGCAGCCAGATAGCCGAACACCGAAAAGCAACCGTAGTGCAACATTGAGATTATTGACCTTGAGGCACTATCCCGATAACGCTGATCGCCCTGACAAGATGTGTTCTGTGACAAGACACATTATGTATGTGCTGACTCGTTACGCAATCCGACAGATGTAGGGGGTCGGTTACTTTTTCCCGGAAGCAAGATAGAAACACAACGCGCCATGAGCTCGACACGGGTCTTTACACGGCTCTTTCTTAGTAGCGAAGACACGTGATCGCGAACCGTATAGTCACTGATACGGAGCTGCCTGGGGAAGCTCCGAGCA
>NZ_LJQT01000240.1:0-1156 GCF_001400515.1 Pseudomonas meliae
TGCTCGGAGCTTCCTTAGCGCTTAGCCAAATTGCAAAATCATTGGATCAAATACGGACCCAATCAAGATCTACATCAGCCTCAATGCCATCGATGCGACCTTTGTTACTGTGCTGCCAAATCGACCAGCTTTTACCTGCTACTGTCCATGTAGATGGAACTTTAGGTTCGCTAACATCCCAATTAGCGATCCACAGAGGGTATTCACTAAAGGCATATTTATCTCCTGAAATATTATTCACCCAGAAATTGTTATTGCAATATATGAATGGTTTTTTCCCCAGCAGAATTTTTTCGCTTTCCAATAAGGTCAGCAGTTTATGAAGGTTATCAGCCATTTCGTCCGGGGTAGCTTTTTCGTTGCCCGCCAGTTCCAAATCAATAGCAAAAAACTCAGTAGATGCATCGAAGTCGGCAGCGGTAAGTGTACTAACGATGTTATCTCGCTGTGCTTCCGGCGTGCTACTAAGCGCTCGAAAGTAATGATATGCCCCCGTTTTTATTCCGACAGCTCTAGCGTCAGTACGATATGTGGTATATTTTGCATCCTGTACAGTAGCGCCTTCTGTCGCTTTAATAAAGGCGTACTCAATGCCAGCCTCAGAAACTTTTTTAAAATCGACATCACCTTGGAAATGCGACAGGTCAATACCTTTGCTATTTGTACTCACGAATCTCTCCTATTTTTCGTATTGGGAAATTTTATAACTAGTATCAGCAGTTCTTTAAAAACACTGCCAACGTTATGAGTGGCCCCTTTCTACTCTTGGTTCCACTCATCTACTGCGCATCGGGATTTTCGGCACGACAAGGGTTGCCCAAGCATCCTTCTGATATTTCCATTGAGAATCTCCTGCAAGGTGGCTTCCGGGCATAGCCGACTGCATGGCGGTGCATGGAAAAGCTTTGAAAATGCGGGACTATCAGCGGGCGACGCGGGTGCAATGCCTACTTGCTGGTGTTCTTGTACTCGCCCTGGTACTCGAACTGGCGCAGCTCGCGGTCGTTGGCAAAGCGGGCATCACCGTGCAGCGAAGTCTTGGGCTTCAAGCGCACGAAAACGGCCATCAACGTAACGCCGACCGGCAGGAACGTCAGGGCTGCCGTCACACACCACGACCAGGGCACGTACAGCATCCGCCGGTCGTTCCAGGGCA
>NZ_LJQT01000335.1:0-205 GCF_001400515.1 Pseudomonas meliae
CCCGGGGCGGTTCAACCTCCTCGGGTTTAACGCGTACAGGAGGTGTTTCAGGGGCCAAAGGGCCCGCAGTTGTTCCAGATTTCATCAATAAACTGGCCCAACCTGAAAATGTGCCGGCTCATTTAAAAACTCGACGGCGTTTACCTGCGGTACCAAGCGACGCGCGGCTGCATACAAGATGGGCCGCCCCTAAGGAGGCGCTGCA
>NZ_LJQT01000159.1:0-348 GCF_001400515.1 Pseudomonas meliae
GTCAAGCTGATTGAAAAGGGTACCAAGGCTTTTGGTTGGTACAAAACCGGAACGCTGAATCAGGGGCAGGCACACATGGCGGTCCTCTTTTCGGAGCTGCGGACCCGAGACTTTAAAAAGGTTTCGCTGATTGATACGCAGGCAACCGGCCAACTGGGTGAATCCGGTATTAGCGGCTGGGTTGATGAACACTTTTGGGATCGCTTCAAAGGCGCGTTGATGCTGGCATTGGTGCAAACATCAGGTGATGTCGTTTCGAATAACGGCCTGAAAAAAGATCAAAATACCGATTACACCGCCAATTCGCGGGAAGCCATTGCCGAGATGTCGAACTGAACCGCCCCGGGT
>NZ_LJQT01000168.1:0-734 GCF_001400515.1 Pseudomonas meliae
TTTTTGGTTGGCGTTGACATTTATCCGCAAGGTCAGGAGTTTTCGGTTGCCGGTCTGGCCGCCTGGGCTGATTCGGTGCTGTTCCTGCATGCCGTGAGCCTGGTGTTTCAGCCTGAGTCGATGGCTGTAAGGTTTGCCAAGGTGCCGCCAGACGCTGCCAAGGCGTTCATTGCCGACCGATCCACGCTGTTCAACGGTGGCACGGCTTCACGCCCGCCTGTCGAGCAGGTCAAGCATCAATGGCCCACGCTGATGTCGCGTCTGGAGTTGCAGCTGTCGCGCGGTGGTGATTTTCTGTTTGGCGTACCTTCGATTGCCGATTTTTCGGTTGCTCATACGCTGTGGTTTCTCAAGCAGACGCCAGTGACTGCGCACTTTGTCGATGATTATCCGGGTGTCAGTGCCTGGCTTGATCGCGTTCTGGGGTTTGGGCACGGCACGTTCAGCGACCTGAGTTCGGCTGATGCCATTGAAATCGCCAGAAATGCAACGCCTGCGCCCCTGCCCGACGAAGTCTTTGTTGATCCGAATGGCTTCAAGGCGGGCGACAAGGTCGCTGTCTCGGCAGTCGACTATGGCGTTGAGGCGGTTGAGGGTGAATTGATCTTTATCGGGCGCGAAGAGTTGATCCTGCGCCGCGAAGATAAACGCGCTGGCGTCGTGCATGTGCACTTCCCGAGAATGGGATTTCGGGTCGAGAAGCGCTGAAGTTTACGAAGCTCTGCGTCGCATGC
>NZ_LJQT01000031.1:0-10694 GCF_001400515.1 Pseudomonas meliae
AGTCTTTTTCAGAGTTTCCTTAAACACATGACCATCACTGTAGAGGCGCCCCTCCGAACTGGGATCCTGATGATGAAAATCACCTTTAAATAGCAAAAGATAAGAATCGTTATCCCCTGCTGAAAAAAAGACTTTTAACGAGTCTTTCTCCATTGTATTTGCACAAAGCTCATTGTGCGCTTCAACGCTGACCCCGTCGTTAGCAATTTTGGAAAAGGCCAGCACGGTACCATCATCTAAATCAAGCATCGCCAAAAACGAATGCTCTTTCTTATCGTAATTCATATCAATCATCCTTGATAGCTAATTTTAAAAATCTCATGCAAAGGATAGCCAAACAAATAAAAACCATCTATTTACCGCAAGAATTATTGGTAATAATCGCCGATGAAAAGCGCATCATCTGACCTATAGTCTGATACCGCAAAGTAACTAACCCCGCGGGTGATGCTTCGCATGCATCTCCTGCAACCGCGCGCGCGCCACATGGGTATAAATCTGGGTCGTCGAAAGATCGCTGTGCCCCAGCAACATCTGCACCACACGCAAGTCAGCGCCGTGATTAAGCAGATGGGTGGCGAAGGCGTGGCGCAGGGTATGCGGTGACAGGGATTTTCCGATGCCCGCAACCGTTGCCTGATGCTTTATGCGGTGCCAGAAGGTCTGACGGGTCATCTGGTCGCCGCGAGTGCTGGGGAACAGTACGTCGCTGGGTTTCCCGCCCAGTAGCTCGTCGCGGGCACCGCGCAGGTAGCGCTCGACCCAGACGATGGCCTCTTCGCCCATGGGCACCAGCCGTTCCTTGCTGCCTTTGCCCATCACCCGCAGTACGCCCTGGCGCAGGTTGACCTGTTCCAGTGTCAGGCTGATCAGTTCGGTCACGCGCAGACCGCAGGCATACAGCACTTCAAGCATGGCACGGTCGCGCTCGCCGATGGGCTCACTCAGGTCGGGTGCTGCCAGCAGCGCTTCGACGTCGGCTTCGGAGAGTGACTTGGGCAATGGCTTGCCCAACTGAGGCATATCGATCTGCAGAGTTGGATCGAGCGTGATGAGCTTTTCACGCAGCAGGTAACGATAGAAGCCTCGGGCACCGGATAAAAAGCGCGCTGTAGAGCGCGGTTTGTAGGCATTTTCAACGCGCCACGCAAGATGATCGAGGATGACCTCGCGTCCGGCACTGGGCAGATCAACGTTGCGCTCCTGCAGCCAGCCATTGAACAGCGCCAGATCGCTGCGGTAGGAATCGCGGGTGTTATCGGACAGTCCCTTTTCAAGCCAGAGCGCATCCAGAAACCGGTCAATCAGCGGGTGGTCGATGGCAGCCATTTCAACTCAGTATGTGTGCGTGTACGCCAAAAACGAATTTTCAAACATCAGATAGCAAAAAGGCAGCCCGAAGGCTGCCTTTTTTATGCATCGAAAAACTGTATCAGGACAGTTTTTCCTTGATGCGCGCTGCTTTACCGGACAGGTCACGCAGGTAGTACAGTTTGGCCTTGCGAACGTCACCGCGACGTTTCACAGCCATGCTGTCGATTTGCGGGCTGTAAGTCTGGAAAGTACGCTCAACGCCAACACCGTTGGAGATTTTACGAACAGTGAAAGCACTGTTCACGCCACGGTTACGCTTGGCGATTACAACGCCTTCGAATGCTTGCAGACGAGCGCGGTCGCCTTCCTTCACTTTAACCTGAACGACGATGGTGTCGCCTGGTGCAAAGGTAGGGATCTCTTTGGTCATCTGCTCTGCTTCGAGGGCAAGAATGATTTTGTTAGTCATGCTGGTGCTCCTAAGGTAATCCGTATGGATCGACCATCGATACGTTAACTATCGTCCCGCTCGCGGATGTATTCCGCCAGCAGCTTCTTCTCTTCTCCAGAGAGCGAGCGGCTTTCCAGAAGATCAGCGCGTCGTTCATAGGTCCGCCCAAGGGACTGCTGTAAACGCCAACGCCGGATGTGCGCGTGATTGCCACTTAGCAACACGTCGGGAACACGCTGATCCGCATACACCTCAGGTCGGGTGTAGTGCGGGCAATCCAGCAGACCGTCCGTGAAGGAATCTTCCTCCGCGGAGTCCACATGCCCTAAAGCTCCAGGCAGCAGCCGCGTAACCGCGTCAATCAGGACCATAGCCGGCAGCTCGCCACCGGAAAGAACATAGTCACCAATCGACCACTCTTCATCGACATGAGCATCAATAAAACGCTCGTCAATGCCTTCATAACGACCGGCGATGAGGATAATCGCTTCCTCCTGCGCCAGTTCGCGTACCGCAGACTGATTCAGCTGACGGCCTTGTGGCGACAGGTAAATAACCTTCGCCGCATCCCCTGCCGCTTGCCTGGCCTGAACCAGAGCATCTTCGAGGGGCTTGATCTTCATCACCATGCCAGGACCACCGCCAAATGGGCGATCATCCACAGTGTGATGGCGATCAGTGGTGTAATCCCGCGGATTCCAACAAGTCAGCTGCAACAGCCCTTGTTTCACCGCACGGCTGGTAATGCCGTATTCGCTGATGGCGGAAAACATCTCGGGAAACAGACTGATGACTTCTATGCGCAGGCTGGCCATGGCATTCAGAAGTCCGCGTCCCAATCCACCTTCATCTCGCCAGCAGCCATATCGATTGCCAACACGCATTGCTCTGTATAGGGCAACAGGCGTTCACGATCATCCAGGCTACCCGCGCAGGGCTTTACAACCATTACATCGTTCGAACCGGTTTCGAGCAGGTGATCGATTTTCCCGAGCAGTTGCCCGAGTTGGTCGATGACCTTGAGGCCTTCAAGCTGGTACCAGTAGTACTCGCCATCGTCCAGATCAGGGAACAGGTTACGCGGCACGCAGATTTCGTAACCGGAGAGAAGACGAGCTTCTTCACGATCATCGAGACCTTTGAGCTTTGCGACCAGAAACTTGCTTTGCAAGCGTCCGCTGACCAGCTCCACCTGTTTCTCAACGCTGCCTTCGCGCCGAAGCGTCCAGGTTTTGTAGTCCAACAGGTTTCCAATCGGATCAGTAAAGGAAAAAACCTTCACTTCGCCGCGAACGCCATGAACCGAGTAAATCTTGCCAATGACGATCAGATCGTCGGCAGATGCAGGCGTCGCGTTCATAAGACTCAGGCCGCGGCCTTGGTCTTGTTGTGCTCTTTGAGCAGCTGGGCAACGCGCTCGGAAGTTTGTGCACCAACGCTCAACCAGTAGTTGACGCGTTCTTCGTTAACGGACAGACGGATTTCCTGACCACGGGCAACCGGGTTGAAGAAACCAACCTGTTCCTTGTGGGAACCGTCACGAGCGTTGCGGCTGTCGGTTACGGTCAAGTGGTAAAACGGGCGCTTTTTGGAGCCGCCAAGGGCAAGACGGATGGTTAGCATTGAACATCGTTCCTGTAGTCGGTGCTGCAAATCTAAGATGCACAGCGGGTATAGGTGCCCGAAAGGCCGCATATTCTAAGGAATATCCCGACTTTTGCAAATGTCTTTTTCCGGCGCCTATCGGCATGCCTTCCAGATTTGCGAGGGCGCTGTCGGTATGACAGCAGGTAAAAGCCCGCATTACGCGGGCTGACCGGGGGTCGCCCCCCGTGTGGGACGCGTGCAAAGAAGCTTTCACGCGACGCAATTACATTTTTGGCATGCCGCCGCCGGGGAGCATTCCGCCCATGCCGCGCATCATTTTTGCCATTCCGCCCTTGGCGGAGAACTTCTTCATCATCTTCTGCATCTGTTTATGCTGCTTGATCAGACGCCCGATGTCCTGCACCTGGGTACCCGAGCCCATTGCAATACGGCGCTTGCGCGAGCCGCTGATCAGGTCCGGGTCACGGCGTTCGCCAGGCGTCATCGAGTTGATGATGGCTTCCATCTGCTTGAACTGCTTCTCGGCCGCGCCCTGGGCATTGCCCATCTGCGCAAGATTGACGCCGCCGATACTTGGCAGCTTGTCCATGAGACCGCCAAGGCCACCCATATTTTTCATCTGTTGCAGTTGATCGCGGAAGTCTTCGAGATCGAAGCCTTTGCCTTTCTTGAGCTTTTTCGCCAGTTTGTCGGCTTTATCCTTGTCGAGAGTCTGTTCAGCCTGCTCGATAAGGCTGAGCACATCGCCCATGCCAAGGATTCGCGAAGCGATACGATCTGGGTGGAACGGCTCCAGCGCCTCGCTCTTCTCGCCCATACCGATGAACTTGATCGGCTTGCCGGTAATTGCACGCACCGACAGGGCCGCACCACCGCGAGCATCACCGTCGACCTTGGTGAGGATCACACCGGTCAGCGGCAGTGCATCACCGAAGGCCTTGGCGGTGTTGGCCGCATCCTGACCGGTCATGGCATCGACCACGAACAGCGTTTCAGCTGGCTTGGTCGCAGCATGCAGCGCCTGAATCTCGCCCATCATCTCGACATCGACGTGCAGACGACCGGCGGTATCGACGATAACCACGTCAATGAACTTGAGCTTGGCTTCTTTAATGGCCGCCAGGGCGATGTCGACCGGCTTCTGGCTGATATCGGAGGCGAAGAACGTCACACCGATGTCGTTGGCCAGGGTTTCGAGCTGCTTGATGGCGGCAGGACGGTAGAAGTCGACCGACACAACCATCACGGTCTTCTTCTTGCGCTCTTTAAGGAAGCGCGCCAGCTTGCCAGCGGTGGTGGTTTTACCCGCACCCTGCAGGCCCGCCATGAGGATGACCGCAGGCGGCGTGACATTGAGCATCAGATCTTCGTTGGCAGCGCCCATCAGGCTTTCGAGTTCGGCCTGGACGATCTTCACGAACGCCTGGCCTGGCGTCAGGCTGCGCGACACCTCGGTGCCGACGGCGCGCTCCTTGACGTTGTTGACGAAGTCTTTGACCACCGGCAAGGCGACGTCGGCTTCAAGCAACGCCATACGCACTTCGCGCAAGGTATCTTTGATGTTGTCCGCGTTCAGCTTGGCCTTGCCAGTAACATGGCCCAGCGTCTGCGAGAGGCGGTCAGTCAGGTTTTCAAACATGCGCGATCCTTTCAGGCTCTCGTCGAACCCCGGTTGATGCGGCCCGGCCCGTAATGCAGAAATGGCGCTCGGCGAGCCTGCGGCTTGAGCAGGTCGCGGATTATAGCGAAGACTCCGCCGCACGGACACCACGCAGTCTGCTTCTGTGGTCTTTCGTGATTTGCCGGTTATATGCCAAACTCAACGTCTTTTCAGGCCCGTCCATCAGGATCTATGTCCCCTTTGCCACCCAGCCTGCTTCCCAGCCTCGCCGCCGCCGTTCTGTACGCCGCTGCGACCGTCTATCAGAGCCTGCGCCTGAGCCAGGCCGTCAAGCCCGACAAGCGGCTGCTTTGCCTGCTCGGTACGCTGGCGGTGATCGCACACGCCATCGGTCTGTTTTCCCAACTGACGCATTCCGTCGGCCTGGGTCTGGACTTTTTCAACTCGGCCAGCCTGATCGCCGCGTCAGTGATCGTTGTGACCTTGATCGCCACGTCACGCATTCCGGTGGAAAACCTGTTGGTGCTGCTGTTCCCATTGGGAATGGTGACCGTGCTGCTCGCTCAGTTCGCCCCCAGCGGCACCGTACAGCCGATCATGGAAGAACCCGGCATCCTGAGCCATATACTGCTGTCGCTGCTGGCTTACGGAATGTTCACCATTGCCGTATTCCAGGCGTTGCTGTTGCTGTTGCAGGACTACCGACTCAAGCACAAGCACCCTTCCGGACTGATCAAGAACTTCCCGCCGCTGCAAACCATGGAAAGCCTTTTGTTCGGCTTCCTCTGGGCTGGCTGGACGCTGCTTTCGCTGTCGCTGATTTCCGGCTGGCTGTTCGTTGAAAACCTGTTTGCCCAGCATCTGGTGCACAAGACCCTGCTGGCTTGCCTGGCCTGGGTCGTATTCAGCGTACTGCTGTGGGGGCGCAACCGCCTTGGATGGCGAGGTCACAAAGCCATTCGCTGGACCCTGGGCGGCTTCTGCCTGCTGATGCTCGCCTACTTCGGCAGCAAGCTGGTACGCGAATTCATCCTGCACATCTGACGGGCCCTGATCATGGATAATCTGCCCCTTGGCCCACTGCTTGGCGTTCTCGCCCTCCTTATGCTCTGGGCTGGTCTGCTGACGTCAGTCGAAGCCGCGCACCACCAACTCAAGGCAATGCGCGCCGCCAGCCGTTCGGACAAGGCCGCGCCGCTTCCCGAGCTGGCGTTCAACCTGAACAGCCTGATCCTGGGCAATACGCTGATAAGAGTGCTGATCACCGTAATCGCAACACTGATTGCTGCCAATTACTGGTTCTACAACGGCCCGACCGTGGCATGGCTGGGTACCGTGAGCGTCATGCTGGTGTTCGCCGAATACATACCGCGCCGCCTGGCGAACCGTCACCCTGTCTCGACACTGCTACTGGGCAATGGCGTACTGCGCATTCCAATGAAGATCGTCTGGCCGCTGGCCTACGTGTTCAACGTGCTCGCCAAGACGCTGCTGCGCCCGTTTTTGTCACGCCATGTGCAGCAACAGGAGCAGAACTTCGAAGACGATGTGCAGAAAACCAACCGCCACGACATTGTTCACGAGCATTATCCGCGTGCCAGTGTGCTGTCGGGCATACGGGCACTGGACAGCATAACGGTCAATGACATCCTGATACCGCGCAATGAGGTGGATGGCGTCAACCTTGATGATCCGATGGAGCTGATCATCGAGCGCCTGATCATTTCACGTCACACACGCCTGCCGGTTTATCACAACGACATAAATCAGGTTCAGGGCGTCATCAATACACGCGACATCAGCCACCTGCTGCCCAAAGGCACACTGACCAAAGAGCAGTTGCTGGCAGTCTGCTACGAGCCTTATTTCGTTCCGGAAAGCACTCCGTTGCAGTTGCAGTTGCTGAATTTCCACAAACAGCAGCGCCGCCTCGGCGTGGTGGTTGATGAGTACGGGGAAGTGCTGGGTATCGTCACCCTTGAAGACATTCTTGAAGAAATCGTCGGCGAATTCGAAAGCGAGCAGCGGCTGGACAATCCCCACGTCAAGCAACAGGAAGACGGACGCCTTGAGGTAGAGGGTGCTGCATCCATTCGCGAACTCAATAAAAGCCTTGGCTGGCACCTGCCTTCGGATGGTCCGAAAACCGTTAACGGGTTGGTTACAGAAGCATTGGAAACCATTCCAGAGGCTCCGGTCTGCCTGAAAATAGGGCCTTACCGGCTGGAAATCCTCGAGACCGAAGACAATCGCGTCAAGCGCGTGGCCATGTGGCAGAACACCCTCGTTCGCACCTTCAAATAGATTTCTGCCTTCAAATAGATCCCGGCGATACCCTTGTCTCTCGACCCATTCGGGTTACTCTGCTCGACGCTTTACCCACAATCACAATAATGAATGCTAGCCGGAGCACGGTCCTTGCCGCCCGGCGAGTCGACAGCCAGGGAATCCGCATGACCAGCACCCCGCTCTCTCGCGAAAATAATACCGAGTCCGTAAATCCGGTGAATTCGGCAACCCGCGTCGCCACAGCCAGCTTCATCGGCACAGCTATCGAGTTCTACGACTTTTACGTTTACGCCACTGCCGCCGCGCTGGTGATAGGTCCGGTGTTTTTCCCGCAGACCTCAGGTACGGCACAGATGCTGTCGTCATTTCTGACCTTCGGTATCGCCTTTCTCGCACGCCCGCTCGGGTCGGCGCTGTTCGGTCATTTTGGCGACCGGATCGGGCGTAAATCGACCCTGGTGGCGTCTCTGCTGCTGATGGGTATCTGCACCACGCTGATCGGCGTATTGCCCGGTTACGCGACTATCGGCGCGTGGGCACCGATTCTGCTATGCGTACTGCGCTTCGGTCAGGGGCTTGGCCTGGGCGGGGAATGGGGTGGCGCTGCGCTTCTGGCGACCGAGAACGCCCCGAAAGGCAAACGCGCCTGGTTCGGCATGTTTCCACAGTTGGGACCTTCAATCGGTTTTCTGGCCGCCAATGGCCTGTTTCTGGCACTGGCCATGACCCTGAGCGACGAGCAGTTTCGCGCGTGGGGCTGGCGAATCCCGTTTCTGCTCAGCGCCGTGCTGGTCATGGTCGGGCTGTATGTGCGCCTGAAGCTGGAAGAAACTCCGATCTTCGCCAAGGCCATGGCCCGTCACCAACGCGTCAGCCTGCCGATCGTGGAAACCTTCAGCCGGCACTGGAGGCCAACGCTGCTTGGTGCAGCGTCGATGGTCGTCTGTTATGCGCTGTTTTATATCTCGAAGGTGTTTTCATTGAGTTACGGCGTGGCAACGCTGGGCTATACCCGTGAAACGTTTCTGGGGCTGTTGTGCTTTGCGGTGCTGTTCATGGCGGCTGCCACGCCATTGGCTGCACTGGCAAGCGACCGCTTCGGGCGCAAGCCGGTACTGATTGTTGGCGGTGTGCTGGCGATTCTGTCAGGTTTCACCATGGAACCACTGTTAACCCACGGCAGCACTTGGGCTGTGGCGTTGTTTCTGTGCATCGAGCTGTTTCTGATGGGCATTACGTTTGCCCCAATGGGCGCGCTGCTGCCAAAGCTGTTCCCGACACAGGTTCGCTACACAGGCGCATCGGCGGCGTACAACCTGGGCGGAATCGTCGGCGCGTCGGTTGCCCCCTTCTTCGCCCAGAAACTGGTGGCGATGGGCGGCTTGAGCTGGGTGGGCGGGTATGTATCTGCAGCTGCGCTGATCAGCGTGCTGGCGGTGTTGAGCCTGAAGGAAACTCGGGATAGGGATCTATGAGCCTCAAGCTGCAAGCAAGAGCACCACACTCCTGCTTGTAGCTTGCAGCTGCGCCCTTACAACTTTACGTCTACCGCTTGCGACGCTCGGGTCGCTTTGGCCCGCGCGGCTTCGATGGACTCGTCGCGAGCCAGGGCGACGCCCATGCGGCGTTGACCGTTGACTTCCGGTTTGCCGAACAGACGCAACGCGGTGTCAGGCTCGGCCAGCGCCGCGCCGAGGTTAGCGAAAGCGGTCTGAGTGGACTGGCCTTCGACCAGAATCACTGCGGAAGCAGATGGCCCGAACTGGCGGATCAACGGGATCGGCAGGCCGAGAATCGCGCGAGCGTGCAGGGCAAACTGCGACAGGTCCTGAGAAATCAGGGTGACCAGACCGGTGTCGTGCGGGCGCGGCGAGACTTCGCTGAACCACACTTGATCGCCCTTGATGAACAGCTCGACGCCGAACATGCCACGGCCACCCAATGCCTCGGTCACCGCCCTTGCAACACGCTCGGACTCTGCCAACGCTACCGGGCTCATGGCCTGCGGCTGCCAGGATTCCTGATAGTCGCCCTTCTCCTGGCGATGGCCAACCGGCGCGCAGAACGTGGTGCCACCGATGTGACGCACGGTCAGCAGGGTGATTTCGTAATCGAAGTCGATGAAACCTTCGACAATGACGCGGCCCTTGCCAGCGCGACCGCCTTCCTGCGCGTAATCCCAGGCTTTCTGCACGTCATCAGCGCTCTTGAGCAGGCTCTGCCCTTTGCCCGACGAACTCATGACTGGCTTGACCACGCAAGGGAAACCGAGGTCTTCGACCGCCTTGCTGTACGCCTCGAAGGTGTCGGCAAAGTGGTAAGGCGAAGTTGGCAGCTTCAGCTCTTCGACCGCCAGACGACGAATGCCTTCACGGTTCATGGTCAGTTGCGCGGCGCGCGCGGTCGGGATCACGGTGAAGCCTTCGGCCTCAAGCTCAACCAGGGTTGCGGTGGCGATGGCTTCGATTTCCGGAACGATGAAATCCGGCTTCTCGGCCTCGATGACTGCACGCAACGCAGCACCGTCGAGCATGTTGATCACATGGCTGCGATGAGCAACCTGCATCGCGGGCGCGTTCTCATAACGGTCAACAGCGATCACTTCAACGCCAAGGCGCTGCAGCTCGATCACGACTTCCTTGCCCAGTTCGCCGCTGCCGCAGAACAGTACGCGAGTCGCGGTGGGCGACAGTGGAGTTCCGATTTGAGTCATCTCAGGTCCTCGTGAAGCAGATATCGAGGGCTGCCTGCCTTATGCAAGCAACCGCTGTGGAGAAAGGCGCGCAATTTACCACGAAGCCCCGGTAAATGGGCGCTCAGCCCGGACAAGCATTGTTGCGCGTTCGCCAGGCCATGATCATCCAGACCAGGGTCACGCCGGCGAACTTCGATGCCAGCGCAGTGAGCACGACCGGTACAGTCAGCGCGTCGATCATGCCGAAGAAGATAAAGGTATCCAGCGGAATACTGAGTGCCGAGCTGATCCATAGCCGGTCACGCAACGGGCGTCTGGTGATGCTGAACACCAGCCAGTCAATGCACTCGGAGACCGCGAACGCAGTGGCGCTGGCCAGGGCAATGGTCGGGTCGCTGGTGACATACGAAAGCACCAGCGCCACCAGCATGGCGATGATTGCGCCATGACCAAAGCGAATTTGCACCATATCGCGCAACACAAACACCAGCCCGCCCCAGGCAGACCAGATGATGTCCAGATGCGGCGCACTGGAGAAGGCGAAGTTGATCAGCACGACACTGCCGATGTAAGCGATCAGGAAAAGCATGGAGGGTTTGGGCCTGTGCAAGCGAGCGGCAATGATAGCAAACGCGCGCAAGGACCGTGCCCAGGCGTAGGCGAAAGCGCTATTTCTGACGAAGATAATGCATCGACTGCACCGGCCTCTTCGCGAA
>NZ_LJQT01000056.1:0-184 GCF_001400515.1 Pseudomonas meliae
TAATACCATATTACCCTAAAGCGGGCAAGAGCGCTGCGGGGGTGGTTGGGCCTCGAAATTCGAGCAGGCTCTCCAGCCCTTTGAAAAGCTCAGGACACGTAAGGGGCTGATTTTCATGGCAAAGACAAGGCTGTACACCCAGCATGATCTGGCTGCGGCCCGTGAGTTTCTGGACGGCCTCCCC
>NZ_LJQT01000056.1:201-744 GCF_001400515.1 Pseudomonas meliae
ATTGAAGGTGGACAAGTTCCAGCGCTTTGGGCCTGAAGCGTCAGTCAGCGAAAAACTGTACGCGGCCCTGCACGATGAAGACTTTACCCTCACGGATATTTTGCACTTCCTGGAAAAGCATGGATTCAGCTCGACGGTAGACAAACTGCGCACGATGCGTAGAGTGATGTTCACGCTTGACATTGATCAGCCTGAATCCCGTGACCCATCACGGTGTATTGATATCAGCAGAATGCGGGTGCACACGTGGATAAAAAGAAAAAAATCACGCTAGATCAGGTAGAGGTCGCCAGGCAAGCTCTTGCGGCTTTGCCAGACCTCAGTCAGGACAGAATGTCGAAAGGTCAATTTCTGAGCGCGCTTGCGGATAGATTTCACACGTTGTCTCAAGAAAAGGGATACTCACTGCTGGCCATACAAGAAGCCCTCAGAACAATAGGTGTGAGAACATCCCCTGCACGTATTGCGTTGCTGGTAACTGAATACGCCAGACGGTCAAAAAAACGAGAACACAGCTCAAAGCACTAACTTAATGTAGAGTCC
>NZ_LJQT01000125.1:0-1062 GCF_001400515.1 Pseudomonas meliae
GCAGTTCTGGACGCTCTGCGTCCGCCGTGCATGATCACGACAGCCGTTATTGAGCGGGCTCAGCCTCGGTTGGCTTGGTACTGTCTGCTGGCTCGGCTGCCGGTGTGTCGACCGTTTCCGCCTTGAACGATGCAGGCTCGGCTGGCGCCGGCAGTGGTTCGCTTGCCGCGGGTGGCTTGGCTGATTCTGCAGCGGGTTCGGCCTTGGCGGGCGACTCCGTTGCTGCTGGAGCCAGTTTGGCGGGTTCGACCGCCTTGGCCGGCTCGGCTGCGGCAGGGGCTACATCAGGAACACCCAGATCTGCCTTGGGCTTCTCGACAATATGCGCAGCCTTTTTCACTTCCGGTGGCAGGAAATTTTCCACCAGACCGAAAAAGCGCTCGTAGAACTTCGCCGATGACACGGTTTCACTGGCCACCTTGACCATCGAGTCGTCAGTGGAGCCTATCGGCATCGAGACAGAGCCCAGCACTCCAACCCCGAGGCTGGCCGAGTTGTTGGTCTTCTTCAGCGCATAGCGGTCCTGCAGAGCGTTTGCGAACATGGTCGAACTGCCATCCTTCGCATCAGCGGCGCACACCAGATTGAAGCTGATTTCAATATGCGCATCGCCGGTCTGTTGAAAGCTCTTGCGACCGGCAATCATCTTCGGGTCGCTGCTGGTGATGATATAGCCCTGGCTCAACAAGGCACGCCGCCCCGCTTCGCAATAAGCCAGGTCGGTGGCGGGATAACTACGGGAGAAGGTCCCGGCGTCATCGAAATGTTCGTGGTCATAAACCGCCTGCTTCGGCGATGAACAACCAGCTGCCATCAACACGGCAGAGATCCAGAATGCGGTACGAACGTTCAGTAGCTTAAACATCGAAAATCCTGAGGAAGGAAAAGACTGCCAGCAAGACTGCGAACTGGGAAATGGCGGTAAGTCTGCAACAAGGCCGACGCTGGATCAACGTACAGATCAAAAGGATTTGGATACAACACGTGTTCAGGCCAACCACCCTACTCGCCTGCGGACAAAACGCAGACAACAAAAAAGCGACCCGAGGGTCGCTTTCGTGT
>NZ_LJQT01000323.1:0-346 GCF_001400515.1 Pseudomonas meliae
TTTGCAGCGCCTCCTTAAGTAACTCTAGGGTATACAAGTTCAGGTATGAGGGACAGAGCTATAGCCTTAAGCTGGCCTTTAAGAACGTCAGGGATGAAATTTTTTTGGAGGCTACGCTCACCCAGATTTTGTGATTTATTATTTGATAATCAGTCACGGGAAATATGCCTAACTGGCGGGTGATTTGTTGCTGATAGTCAACCTTGGGTGCGAGCGGCAATAGGGTGTTGGGATAGGCCGGAAGTCAGTCGCAAAAAACTAGATTTGTATTTTGTATGTCGATCCAATCGGAAAAAAATGGGGTAATTCATCCTTCCATTGATGCTATCTGAACCGCCCCGGGTTT
>NZ_LJQT01000127.1:0-266 GCF_001400515.1 Pseudomonas meliae
TGGCATACAGACAAGCGCTTAAAGAAGCAGAAGAAGGTACCGAAAAGTGACTTTGTAAAAGCATGCAGAACACGGTTTACCTGGAGCGGTCCGCAAACGCATTACGCGGACATAGCACCGCTGTCGATGAATCGCTGCTGCAGTACCTGTCGCCGCTGGGCTGGGAGCACATCAACCTAACTGGTGATTACCTGTGGCGCAGCACCGTCAAGGTTGGTGGAGGAAGATTCCGGCCATTACGACGACTGAAATCAGCTTAACGTACT
>NZ_LJQT01000067.1:0-463 GCF_001400515.1 Pseudomonas meliae
TGTCTACACCCTCCTAGGCCATCATTTTCTTTCCATACTTGCCACGAAAAATAGACCGTTTCATCGTGTAGTAAGGTATTTTCTTTACTTCAGCCATAAACCCGTTCCTTGGTAAAACAATAAAATCCCAAATCCGCTCAGCACCTCTCGCGCAGCGGCAGAACTGCCGGAGCAACGTAATGCAGATCTGCATTGTTTAGCCTGTGTACCCAAACCGTCAATTTCGCTGCGCACCGGAGTATCGATTCTCTCTCTCCATGTGACTCGATTAACATTGTGAGCCCGCACGTCCGCGACGTTTGACCACATGATGGATGGCCTAGCCTGTGCCGTTCATGCGTCGAAAAATCTGCTCATATGGCTATTGCTTCGGCCACAGCGCATTAGGCCAGTGATCAGCTCAATCGCGGCGGTCGGGAGTTGTCCACGGCCGGGGTTGGAGGGGCAAGTGAACCGCCCCGGG
>NZ_LJQT01000262.1:0-324 GCF_001400515.1 Pseudomonas meliae
AGTGCAATTGACGCGCTAAGCGCCAAAAGCCCCGCTTTAACAAGTACATGGTCAGTAGTGGGAAGGCCAATTTCAAGCAAAAACTCTCCAAAAATAAGCGCTCCAATGCATGCAATTGAAAGCTTCATAAGACATTCCGTGCCTTTTGCGGGGAGAAAGTTAAGTTCTGCTAATGTTGACTTGTCTTTTCTCGTGATTTTTAGGTAACGCAGCCTTTGGTTGGCGTTCATACCCATTAGGTTCCACAAGCACAAAACCAAGAGCCCCTGTCATTGACTTGTATCAACAAAAGCATGAACGACATGTTTCCCGACGCTTCTTGCG
>NZ_LJQT01000104.1:0-819 GCF_001400515.1 Pseudomonas meliae
GAGCCGAACACCACAGTCTGACCGTGAGCTAGATAGCGCTAGGTCTAACATTGAAGCTTTTGGGTTTGCGTGTGCCACGGGCTCTATACCGCTTTCTACGGGGTATGGCGCGGCGATGGATTTGGGTCTAGCAATTACTGAAACTAGGTTCAAAGGGCTTAATGACAAAGCGTTATCTGTCGTGCAGCAGGTGTTCAATCACGCGAATAATGCATGATATAATGAAAGCATTAATTCATGAGAGCATGAAGTATGACTGATAAATCTCCACCAAACCGCAAACCGCAGGCTCCAAAAATTGATGTGGGCGCGTTTGGTGCCGCTTCAAAAGCACCCACAGGCCCGGTCAATATTGAACGCAGCTCATCAAACCTACCGAAGCCCATTCAGATTCGTGTGCCTATTGAAAAGCATTCCGAAATCAAGGCTTACGCTGCTGAGCAGCAGATGAGCATAACCGATCTTTTGATGAAGGCTTATGAGGAGTACAGGACGAGGCACAAATAGTATGAATTCATTATTTCATGAAAAAATGAATTAATGATCATGCGAAAGAGACTCGAAATGTTTCGTATGGATTGTGAGAGCTTCAAGGAAATTGGCATGAATTCNNAAAGGTGGCCCGCAGGGAAGGTGAGAGTTCCAGGCGGGCCGTATAACACAGAGAACCCACACGAGGGGAAACCATGTCACATGTTGAATATATCATGCTGCGCAACATTAAAGTTGTGGACTTATGGCGTATGCAACCAAATCAGGTAGCTGCTTTCGCCAAAACCTGCTCTGGGCGATTCAGGGCCACTATCGAATTAGCCATGC
>NZ_LJQT01000286.1:0-2253 GCF_001400515.1 Pseudomonas meliae
GCAGCGCCTCCCTAACTGATCGAGAATCGCCGGGTTGGCTTTCACGTCGGTGACTTTAGTGTGGTTGTAGTTGTAGCCCACTGTGCTTATCGAACTGGTAGCGGTAATTGGCAACCAGATCGACACCATCGGTGCTGGTGTCTGTGGCGTTGGTGAAATAGCGCGCGCTGGTGTAGTTGATATCACCCACGCCATTGCTGCGCAGGTAGTTGATGGCCGTGTTGTTGAGCACCAGGTTAGAGGACAGCGAGATACGATCCTGAATATCAATGCGGTAGACGTCGGCCGTCACGGTCAGGCTGTCCAGTGGCTGGAGCACCAGGCCCAGGCTGTAGTTGCGCGACTTTTCGGGCTTGAGGTCTTCGGCGCCTAACAGTTGCGCAACGTTACTGCCGGCCGGAAACGTACCCGCTTCCTGGATAGTGTTGCCAATCAGTTGTGACGAGGTAAAGGTGAAATTCTGCTGCGCCAGTGAAGGGGCGCGGAAGCCTGTCGATACGCTGCCTCGCAAAGCCACCTGCGGGGTGAAGTCATAACGCGCCGAGAGCGAGCCGCTGACGTTGGAGCCAAAATCGCTGTAGTCCTCGTGGCGAACGGCAGCCGACACACCGAGCTTCTCGGTCAGGTTGGTTTCCACATCCAGATATTGGGCGAAGTTGTGTCGCGAGTAGCTGCCTGCATCGGCGGCGCGGAAGCCGCCCAGCCCGGAACTGCCGGTCTGAAAATACGACTCGGCCTGCCCCGCTTCGATCTGATAACCCTGGTGCAGGTATTCGGCGCCGAACGAGACCGACACCGGGTAAGGCAGCCATGCCGCGCTGAACTCCCGCGACAGATCGAAGCCAAGTTGCTTCTGATCGTTGGTCAGCGTGCCGTTATCGAACGAGCGCGGCGTGTTCAGGCCAAGTGACGTATTGATGGTTTTGGTGCGCAGTTCATAGGTGTTTTTCCCGTAGTTGGCAGACACGTCGTAGTGCCAGTCATCCGCCAGCTCGCCGCGTAATCCCGCTACCAGCGAGGTGTCTTCCAGCGTGCCGTTAATCAGTGGCAGATAACCGTTGGGGTAAATCGCAGCGATGTTGTTGGAGGCGTTGCTCGGCCGATAAAACGCGGCCGTTTCACCACGGCGCTTGCTGTAGCCACCGAAGCTGTAGAACTCCGCCGCATCGTTGAAACTGTACTCGGCGTTGTATTGCAGCTTGCCCTCGTGGGTTTGCGGCTCACCCTGACGGAACACCTGCTGACCGTAAGTAGTGGAACCTATGCTGGAAGTACGAAAATCATCACCGGCACGGTTGGTGTAGTCGTTGTTGGAGCCTTCACCCGACAGGTTCAACGTGCCGTTGTCGCCCAGCGCGAAACCGGTGTTACCGGACACCTGACGCTGAATCCCGTCGCCCTTCTTGTACTGACCGTATTTGCTGGAAATCGAGCCGCCATGATCGGCGCTTTTGAGGATGATGTTGATCACCCCGGCAATCGCATCGGAACCGTATCGCGCTGAAGCACCATCGCGCAGCACTTCGATGTGTTCAATGGCAGACAGCGGAATGGCGTTCAGGTCGGCAGGTGCCGAACCGCGTCCCACCGCCCCACCCAGGTTGACGAAGGCCGATGTGTGGCGACGCTTGCCATTGACCAGCACCAGCACCTGATCCGGCGACAGCCCGCGCAATTGCGCCGGTCGGGTCAGCTCGGCACCGTCCACCAGGCTGGGCCGCGGAAAGTTGATCGAAGGGATCAAGCGCGCCAGCACCGTGCCCAATTCGCTGGAGCCGGAACTGCGCAGGCTGTCGCCGGAAATCACATCGATGGGCGACAGCGAAGCACTGGCGGTGCGCTCCTGCGCCCGAGTGCCGGTAACGATTACCGTGCTCAGGGTGGATGCGCCCTGGCTGTTTTGCTCATCTGTTGCCTGTGCAGTATGAGCACTTGCACTGATGCCTGCGACGCTCAGCAAATTGGCTGAAAAAATCGCCGTGGCCAATACACTGCGTTTGAAATTCCCCATACCACTACCCCTTGAAAATCCTTGATCCAGAAACTCTGTTCTGGTTACAACGAGCGATCCGTGCGGCGGACGGTAGCGATCATTACAGTGTCTGATTGGTGTTCCGGAGGCCCGATGCTTTATAGCTTAATGATATTGATTTAAATATTTAAATATCAATAAAGAATAAGCATCTACATTTGTGTCCAGACTGAAAAATGCCTGAAACGCGGACAAAAAAAGGCCGCACCTGCCTGAGGATC